>JBDNIX010000163.1:0-3632 GCA_041688045.1 Nitriliruptoraceae bacterium | reverse complement strand
GTCCACCACGTCGCGGACCGCCTGGTGATACTCCACCTCGCCCGGATTGCGGCGGATGATCTCGTCGTAGAAGGGTTCGATCTTCTCATCCAACATGAGGCTCCTGTCGGCTGGCAAGCGTGCAGGTGCTGGCGGCAATACGCGTGCAAGGTGGTTATCCACGTTCCCGCGGCGACGTGCGGTAACGCGCTGCCGTGGCGGAGTACAGGCGATCAGGATCTGAGGTCCCCGTTGGCCACAGGAGGGGAAGCAGTTGGCTAGCTGCGGCCGTCGCTACGATGATCCAGCCCGCACGCTCGACAGACACGGTGGCCAGATCGGCGAATCGCGCCGTTGCCTGGGCACCCACGAGCAGAATGATACCGAGGTTGAACGCCGCTGCTCGCGCCAACGCGAGCCGCTCCACTCGGGCGATGAGCCGATCGCGGGTCGCAGAGTTCCGACCTCGCAGCATCGGTCCGACATACGACAGCACGGCCAGAACCACCTGGGTGAGCACGCCCAGGAGGAGCATGGCGGTCAGCTCCCGCGACCAGCCAGGGGCACCGAAGGCCACGATCACGATGTCGAGAACGACCGCGATCGCGAACCAGACCAATGACGCGGCCACCGCCCACCGCAAGGGAGAGCGCGCCGTGACACGGATCGTCCGCAGGAGCGGCCAGGCGACGACCGCGAGTCCATAGCCGTAGGTCAGCAGGCCCCCGACGGTCAGCAGACGGACCGGGCCAGCATCGCCGCTGAGATCCATGACCAAGAACCCGGTAGCGGTGATCCACAGGCCCAGCGTCGCTGCCTGCAAGCCGGTCGCGGCTCGCACGTCGGCCTGCGGGGCGATGCGCACACGAAGCAGCGCAGGCCCGAACGCGACGAGTGTCGCCAGGACCGTCAGTCCAGCCCAACCGAGCACGTTGAGGTGGATGTGGGCGTTCCGCGCGGCTGTGAACATCGAGCCAGGAAGCCAACCCGCGCCGAGGGCGCCGCCAAGCCCGGCGGCCGCGATGAAGGCGAGGTGGGCGTGCTCGTACTGGCGAACGATCCACACGAACCGAGTGGCGGACGCGTGACGGCGTTGCCGACGCAAGACGACCAGGTTCGATCCGACCACCAGCATGATGCCTACCGACCCGAGCGCAAGCGGCAGGTGGGCGTCCAGGGCTCGGCCTGCGAGCATGGTCACGATGGATGCGACGAGTAGGAGCGTGCCTCCCAGGGCCGCGGTGGGCTTTGTTGCGGAGTCTGGGTTGGCGGTGAACCGCCCGGCGAAGTGCTGCGAGAACGTCCAGATCAGCGTCGTCATCACCCCGAGTGTGAAGATGTGGACCACGATCCAGCGGCCACCGGGGAGCCGATCGCCGGCGGCTAGCCACACGAGGCAGGCGATGCCAAAGCCGATGGCCGCGATCACACCAGGCAGGGTCGGCCCGAACGGGGACGTCCCCAGCTCCACGGCGCGGTGCTGGGGCTCAGACGGGTCGACGGGCTTGGTCGTCATGTCTGCATCAGGCGGCGACCGGACGCCCAATGCGGACGCGCCAGATCTCGGGACCCGTTTCGAGGTACCCCCAGTTGAACCGATCGGGGAACTGGGCAGCGAACTGGTAGTACAGGGGTTTGGGATCGTGGTCGTTCACGAGCACGAACGCGGCGCCGGGCTCGAGGTCATCGTAGGTGGACAGGATCAGGTCGTGGCGTCGCGCCGGCGGTTCGTCGCGCACGTCCAGGTTGTGCTCGGACACGGTGGCTCCTCAGGGGTCGGCTGCGTCCCCTTTCTGAACGGTGGGACAGGGAAGTGTTTGCACACTAATGCCCTTGTTTTTGGAAGTAAACACTCGTATGGTTTCGTCCGACAGGAAGGTTGCAGCATGCCTCCCGAAGTGATCGCGACGCTCAACGATGTTCCCGTCGGGTCAGCCATCGCTGTCGAGGTGGACGGCGTTCCGATCGCCCTGGTACGAGGCGCGCCGGATGCCGTAACGGCCATCTACCACGTCTGTAGCCACCAGTATTTCGCACTGGCCCCCGAGGGATGGGTCGACGACAACAGCATCGAGTGCACGTTGCACGGTTCGGTGTTCAATCTCGATACCGGCGCTCCGACAACGCTTCCGGCCCTCGACCCGATCCCGGTCTACGCCTGCGAGCTCGCCGATGGCGACATCCTGGTCGACGTCAGCCAGCAACGGAATGCGGCGCAACCGCCTCGTCACTGACCGACGGCATGACACCGTTCGGCGGTTGACTTCTTTGGAAAAACTGTTAGTTTTCATAAATACTATAAATACTACCGACCAATCGGACCCGCAGATGTCGACCGTGTCCTTCGCTTCCAACGTCGCTGACAGCGACGCTCTCGAAGCCATCGAAAGCCACCATGCTGAGCTCGTTGGTGGGCTTGCGGCGCGGACCGCTGCGTTGCTCGGTGCCGTCCGCGTCGGAGAAGACTGGCAGCACGTCCGTGACGCGCTCGTCGCGTGGTGCCGGGCCGAGCTCCTGCCGCACGCCGAAGCCGAGGAAGCGGTGCTCTACCCGGCCGCGCGCGTACTCCCGGAGCTTGGGCCCCTGGTCCGGGCGATGTCCCACGAACATGCCCTGCTCGGCGACCTCGTGACGCGGGTGCAGTCATCCCATGACGCGCCCCTGGCCCTTCTCCGCGCGGGTGCTGCACAGACGCTGCTTGAAGCGCACATCGCGAAAGAAAATGACTTGCTCCTCCCGGCGATGGTCGCCGCGCACGACACCTCGGTCGCGCACCTGCTGGCCGAGATGCACACGATGCTGGAGCCGCACAGGCAGGACGGTGCGGTGGTGGGTATGACGGGCTCGGCGCACGAGCAGCCGGTCGAGGCGTCCCACGGGCACACCTGCGGGTGCCATGACGAGGATGCGACTATCCCGGAACTCGATGCGCGGACGATCCCGCACGCGATCCGCCACGCCACGATCTTCGGTGCGCTCGAGGCGGTCGCCCCAGCTGCCGCGCTGATCCTGGTGGCACCCCACGATCCGCTCCCACTGCTCGACCAGATCGAGCAGCGCTGGCCCGCCGGGTTCACCGTCGAGTACCTGGAGCGGGGCCCCGAGGCATGGCGCCTGCGCTTCACCCGGATGACCATCGAACCGGTCACCCGATGACGAACGAGAGGCCGACCGACACCGAGTCAGACGACCACCGGAGCCGCGACGTGAACGCCGACGTACATGCGCCCCGACGGGTACCAACGGAAGCTGAGGGGCCACTCGACCTGCACGCGGCCGCGGACGAGCTGCTCGCCGAAGCCAGCCAGCTTCGGGCAGGGCGCTCGGCTCGCACCCTGACCCCCGGTTCGGGGGCGCCACTGAAGCAGACCCTACTTGCCCTACGAGCCGGTCAGCGCCTGCAGGATCACCTCGCCCCGGGCCCGACCACCTTGGTCGGCATCCGCGGCACCGCCGTGCTCACCGCTGACAAGGCTGCCGTGACGTTGACCGATGGCGTGTGGGCGTCCTGTCCCGTCGGGCCGCACTCGCTCGAGGCGATCTCCGACGCGGTCGTGTTGATCACCGTGACGCCGTCCACCGAGCCAGAACCTGCCACGTGACTCCGGAGACATGATGACGCTTCTCCCACTGCACCAGTACGCATCCGTCCC
>JBDNIX010000162.1:0-3280 GCA_041688045.1 Nitriliruptoraceae bacterium | reverse complement strand
GCCGGCAGTGGCGCCCATGAGCCAGTTGCTGACGTCGGACGACGTCTCACGCATGCTCAAGCGGCTCGCCCACGAGCTCCTCGAGGCCAACCACGGCGCGGACCGCCTGGTGCTGCTGGGCATCCAGACGCGTGGCGTGCCTCTGGCCAAACGGCTGGCCGCACTGATCGGCGACATCGAGGGCACCGAGGTGCCCTACGGCGCCCTCGACACCACGCTGTACCGCGATGACCTGGGAAAACGTGGGCCGATGTCGCTCAGCGAGACCCGCGTCCCGGTGGCCATCGATGATCGCATCGTGGTGCTGGTCGACGACGTGCTCTACACCGGGCGCACCATCCGGGCGGCGTTGGATGCGGTGTCGGAGCTCGGCCGGCCGGCCAGTATCCGGTTGGTGGTTCTGGTCGATCGCGGCCACCGGGAACTTCCGATCCGGGCCGACCATGTCGGCAAAAACCTGCCGACGGCCTACGGCGACCGGATCCGGGTGCTGGTCGATGAGGTCGACGGTGAGGACGGCGTGATCGCCGAAGCGGCTGCTTCCGCGGAAGCGCCCGGCGGCGCGGCTGTGGCCAAACCTGCTTCCGCGGAAGCGGCGCGGACCGATGGCACGGGCGAGGGCCACCGATGAAGCACCTCATCTCCATCGAAGACCTGACCACTGAGGACGTGGTGCAGGTCCTGGACACCGCGGAGCAGTTGTTGCCGATCGCTCTCCGCGAGCGCAACTCCGTGCCGACGCTGCGCGGGAAGGTGGTGTGCAACCTGTTCCTGGAGGACTCGACCCGCACGCGCCTGAGCTTCGACCTGGCCGCCAAGCGCCTGTCCGCGGAAGTACTGAACTTCTCCGCCAAGGGCTCGTCGGTGTCCAAGGGCGAGTCGTTCAAGGACACCGCGCTGACGCTCAACGCGATGGGCGTCGACTGCGTCGTGGTCCGGTCGCACAGTGCGGGGGCGCCGGTGCAGCTGTCGAGCTACCTCGATGTGCCCATCCTGAACGCCGGGGACGGGTGGCACCAGCACCCCACGCAGGGGCTGCTGGACGTCTTCACGATGCGCCGCCACCTGGGCAACCTCAAGGGGCGGCAGGTGGTGATCGTTGGTGACGTGCTGCATTCCCGCGTCGCCCGCAGCGAGGTACAGGCCCTGCACCTCCTCGGCGCCGAGGTGACGCTCGTTGCCCCGCCGACGTTGCTGCCGCCGGACGTCGAGGCGTGGGGCGTGACCGTCGCCACGGACCTGGACGCGGTGCTGCCGGAGGTGGACGTCGTCTACCTGCTGCGGGTCCAGCGCGAACGGATGCAGGGCGCGTTCTTCCCGTCCAGTCGCGAATACGCGCGCATCTGGGGCATGGACGCCCGCCGTCTCAAGCTGATCAAGCCGGACGCGATGGTCCTGCACCCCGGCCCGATGAACCGCGGCGTAGAGATCACCGCCGACGTCGCCGACGCCCATCAGGGCGTCATCACCGAGCAGGTCACCAACGGCATCGCGATCCGGATGGCCTGCCTGTATCTCATGCTCGCGGGAGATGCCGCGATCCCGGAGGTCGCCGCATGACCCGCATCCTCTTCACGGGTGGTCGCGTGCTGGACCCGGCCAGCGGCACGGACACGGTCACCGACGTGCTGGTGGTCGACGGCGTGATCGCGGGCGTGGGCGACCAACGCGCTGACGGCGGCACTCCGCAAGACGGCACTCCGCAAGACGGCGACTCCCGAGACGGCGATCCCCAAGGCGGCGACATCGAGGTGGTGGACTGCACCGGTCGGTGGATCGCGCCGGGGTTCGTGGACCTCCACACGCACCTGCGCGAGCCCGGGTTCGAAGACGCCGAGGATGTCGCGACCGGGTCGATGGCGGGCGCGGCCGGCGGCTACACCGCGCTGTGCGCGATGGCCAACACGGACCCGGTGTGCGACTCAGCGGCCGTGGCTGAACTGGTCTACCGCCGCGGGCAGGAGGTCGGCCTGGCCGACGTCTTCCCGGTGGGGTCGATCACCAAGGGTATGCGCGGCCAGGAGCTCACCGAGTTCGGTGAGCTGCACCGCTCCGCCGCACAGGTGGACTTCTTCAGCGACGACGGCAAGCCGGTCGCCTCCAGCCTGGTGATGCGCCGCGCCCTGCAGTACTCCAAGGCGTTCGACGCGGTGATCTGCAACCACTCGGAGGACCCGGACCTGACCGTCGACGCGCAGATGAACGAGGGCGCGGTGTCGTCGGTGCTGGGTCTGCCGGGCTGGCCGCACGAGGCCGAAGAGGTCATGATCGCCCGCGACCTCATCCTGGCCACGGGCGCCGGCGCGCGGCTGCACGTCCCGCACGTCACCACCAGGGGTGCGGTCGACCTGATCCGTCTGGCCAAACACCGCGGTCTGGCCGTGACCGCCGAAGTCACCCCGCACCACCTCAGCCTCACCGACGACCTGGTCAGTTCGTATGACCCGGTGCTGAAGGTCAACCCGCCGGTGCGCACCCACCTCGATGTCGCTGCACTTCGCGAAGCGCTGGCCGACGGCACGATCGACGCGGTCGCCACCGATCACGCGCCGCACCCCCCGGAGCTCAAGGACCAGGAGTGGGAGCACGCCCCCTGCGGGATGCTGGGGCTCGAGACCGCGTTCGCCGTGGTCAACACCGAGCTCATCGTGCCCGGGCTGCTCGACCCGTTGACCGTGATCGGGCGGTTCACCTCGGGCCCTGCGGCGGTGCGGAACGTGCGCGGGCACGGCGGCGCGATCGCGGTCGGGCGTGATGCGAACCTGGTCGTGTTGGACCCGGATCACACTTGGACGGTGGACGGTCCTCGCCTGCACAGCCGGGCGCGCAACAGCCCGTTCCACGGACGCACCCTGACCGGCAAACCGATCCACACCCTGCTGCGCGGCGTCTTCACGCTGCGCGACGGCCGCGTCCGCCGCGGCCAGGAGGCCAGCGCGTGACCGCCCTGTTCAACACCCCCTCGACCGCGGACGCCCTGCTGATCCTCGAGGACGGCACGACGTTCCGCGGCCGGTCGATCGGCGCCCCCGGCACGGTGCTGGGCGAGGCCGTGTTCAACACCGGCATGGCCGGCTACCAGGAGGTCCTGTCCGACCCCTCCTACCGCCGCCAGATCGTGGCCATGACCGCCCCGCACATCGGCAACTACGGCCTGAACGTCGCCGACATGGAGTCCGACTTCATCCAGGTCGCCGGATTCGTGGTCAAGGAAGCGGCCCGCCTCCCGTCGTCATGGCGGTCGGAGGACACGCTCGAAAATGCCCTCATGGACGCCGAG
>JBDNIX010000161.1:0-9203 GCA_041688045.1 Nitriliruptoraceae bacterium | reverse complement strand
CTGGGCCGTCTACGTCACCATCGCCGGTCAGTGGCCTCGCGTGGGTGACAACTGGGCATCCGCCGTGACCATGGTCTTCGGCAGCTTTATTGGTGGAGCCACACCCCAGGGGGGAGGGGCGATTGCCTTCCCGGTCTTCACGAAGGCCCTGGAGGTTCCCTCCGACGTCGCTCGCACCTTCTCACTGTGCATCCAGACGATCGGGATGGGCACCGCTTCGGCGGCGATCCTCATCAACCGGCGGACGGTCGAGTGGCGGGCGGTGATCGTCGGCGGTGGGACGGCGGTGGTCAGCTTCGTGGCCATGCTGTTTCTCGTCGGAGACCGCAGCCAGCCGTTCTGGCCGTCGACCCTGCCCAGCGCATACGTCCGGGTCACGTTCACGCTCGTACTCGCAGGAATGGCGTTCGTGGTCTACCTCGGCACACGGGTCCTGATCCGCAAGGTTGACACCGCACTACCACCGATGAACGCCCGCCTCTACGGCGCACTCGTCGTGGCAGGGATCGTCGGAGGGTTGGCTTCGGCGCTGACCGGCTCGGGAGCCGACGTCATGGTCTATCTGTTCATCGTGGTGCTCTTCGGTGTCGACCCAAAGGTCGGGATCCCCTCCGCGGTACTCGTGATGACTGCCGTGTCCTTCGTCGGATTCGCGGTCCTCGGTCTGGGGGACGGCCAATTGTCCGTCGAGCTGTCCCGTGGCGTCACCGGCGAGGTCGTGTCGGTCGGCGGCCAGTCGGTCAGTGGAGCATCGGCAGGGGGAACGATCGTCCCCTACTTCGGAGCCGACGGTGACGCGTTGTCGTCCCAGCGGTTCGACCTGTTCGGGATGTGGATCGCGGCCACACCGGTCGTGGCGTGGGGAGGACCGATGGGATCCTTCATCGCAGTCCGCATGAAGGCGCGGCACCTCGTGTTCTTGGCCATCTCGCTCGCCGTGGCGGAGATCCTCAGTACGGCCATCTTCCTCGAGGAACTCCATCGGCCGACGTGGCTGCTGGTGTACGCCATCGTCGGTATGGGCATCCTGGTGACGGGCCTGTACCTCCTCGCCAAGTATCGGCGGGTGGTCTTCGGGCTGCCCGGCCTGTCGCTGGAGGACTCCCTGAGCCGTGGGAACCTGGATGTTGTCACGGGGTACGAGCAGCAGATCGATCACGACCCAAGGAGAGGCGGAGCCAATGAGACGGATCGCTGACTACGAGCTCGAAGCCAGTTTGGGCTCCGGCAACCACGGCGAGTTCTTTGTGGCACGGCCTCCGGGACGACTCGGCCTGGATGTCGACAAGGTCGCCGTGAAGGTCCTGGCACTGAACGCCAGCGACGATGCCTTCCGCCGCGTCGGTAACGAGCTCAAGCTCTTCGCGTCCGTGGCCTGCCCGCAACTCGTCCAGCTCTACGACGCGGGCCATCAGGGCGGGGTCTTCTACTACGCCATGGAGTACTTCGATCAGGGTTCGCTGGGTCGGCCGGCGACCACACCGCAACGTCGGCAGGCGCTGCAAGCCGTGGCCGATGCCGCTCGCGCTGCACATGCGCTTCACGAGGCCGGTGTCGCGCATCGGGACATCAAGCCGGCGAACGTCATGCTGGCCAATGGAGGTGGCAAGCTCTCTGACCTCGGTCTGGCGCAGATCCTCTCGCCCGGGCAGACGGTGACGGGAATCGGACCGATCGGCACGATCGAATACATGGAGCCTGCACTGATCCTGGGGGAGCGTGCGGGACGGGCCACCGATGTCTGGGCCTTGGCAGCGACGCTGCACCGGGCGTTGAGTGGTACGTCGATCTATGGGGCCATCCCCGACGGGGACCTCCTGACGGCTTTACGGCATGTGGTGCAGACGCCGCCCGTCGTGTCCGATGGACTGAGCGAGGAGGAGGCGTCCCTGATCCGCTGGTGCCTGGCTCCCGAGCGCTCCGATCGGCCCGCAACGGCTGCGGAGGTCGCGCAACACATCGATCAACTTGCGGAGGCACTATGAACCCGGATCGTCGCTTGGAGATCGGACGCGGGGACGGCACGGTCGTCGCGGTGCCCGGCATCGCACTGTTGGCCGTTGGCGATGACCCCCCCGAATCTCTCGTGGAGATCGTGCGGGCAGCTGCGGAGACGCAGCCGCCCGGCAGGGACCTGGCCCGACGGTTGGCTGGGCTGCTGACCGGTGATCACGCGGATCGCGTGCCGGCATTCGGGGCGGTTGCCGAAGTCGACGGGGGCCTGCTGGTGTTCCTGTACGGCTCCGTCGACGCCACGGCTGTTCACGATGACGGGACGGCCTTGCGGCTTGCCGGATCGGATGCGACGACCTGGGTTGACCGTGTTCTCGGGCTGGATCACCGGGTCGTCACGATCGCCTCCGAAGCGGACCCGGTCAGCGACGAGACGCCCTTCGAGGTGACGTCCGGCATCGTGCCGGCCGGTTGGCTGCGGGTGATCGTGCCCTCTTCCGCGCAGGCGCAGGCTGGCTTGCGGGCAGAGACACCGCAGGCGCCCGCCGGGGCGACGCCCGTGGAGCCCGCCGAGCCTGCGGGGGAGACGCCCGTCGAGCCCGCTGAGCCTGCCGAGGAAGTGCCGGTGGCGGAGGAGGCGCCGGTGGCGAAGGTGGCGCCGGTGGCGGAGGTGGCGCCCACGCCCATTCCGCCTCCACGCCCGGTGGACCAGCCCCTCGACCCGGTCGCTGAGTCAACCTCGCCACTTCCCGAACCGGAAGCAGCCGCTCAGTCGTCCACGACGGAGCCAACCGTCGAGCCCGCGGAACCGGAAACGGCTCCGGTCACTCCCCCGCCCATCCCACCACCTCCCGGCGCACACGCGGCCGATGCGCCGTCTGCGGATGCGCCAGCGGCCGATGCGCCGTCTCCCGAGGCCGCGACCGCCCAGGCGGAAACTGATGATCCGCCGACGGAGGCTCTGCCCGTCGCGTTCGAGTCCTTCTCCCTGACCCCCGACCGGGGAACCTTCCGAGCCCCGCTTCCGGCCGATCGGGAGGACCCGACGGGAGGCACCGCAGGATCCGACGGCGACGATGCGGAGGTCCCTGAGCGCAAGATGGTCCAGGGCATCATGTGCTCACGTCAGCACTTCAACAGCCCGGACTCGGCGTTCTGCTCATCGTGTGGGATCTCGATGGTCCATGCCACGCACAACCTCGTGCGCCGCGAGCGACCCCCTTTGGGATTCCTCGTCTTCGACGATGGGTCGACGTTCACGCTGGATGATCGCTACGTGCTCGGCCGTGAACCGGAGTCCGACCCGCTGGTCCAGAGCGAGCAGGCTCGCCCGATCGCGTTGGAGGACGCGCAGATGAGCGTTTCGCGAGTCCACGCGGAGATCCAGCTGATCGGTTGGGACGTCCAACTGCTGGACCGCGGTTCCACGAACGGGACCCACCTGCTCAACGAACGCGGGGATGGCTGGGATCGACTCCCTCCGCAGCAGCCACGGATGGTCGCACCGGGCAGCCGGGTCGCGGTTGGCCAGCGCACGTTCGTGTACGAGAGCCCGCAACGCGGCTGAGCCTGTCCGGACGACGGACGCACCGGCCGACCAGCGGCGCATCGGGTGATCAGCGGTGCACTCATGCAACGCTCACCGCCCGGTGCAACGCTCACCGCCCGGTGCAACGCTCACCGCCCGGTGCAACGCTCACCGCCCGGCGGAGGCACCGTTGCAGTGAACGCACCTTTGGGAGGTCGATCCGCTTCAGGGCCGGCAAGGGGTCGCAGGTCGGGTCCGGCGTGGTCCGCCGCTACCCTCGGGTCGCCCGAGCCGATCCGAAAGCCGCCCATGCCGCGCATCGCCATCGACGTCCTGCTCAAGCGGGAAATCCTCGATCCCCAGGGTCGAGCCGTCGAGCAGGCGCTGCCCGGACTGGGCTACGACGGCGTTTCCGAGGTTCGGGTCGGTAAGCACGTCGAGTTGGTGATCGACGCCGATGGCGAGCAGCTGGACACACAGGTCGACAAGGTGTGCGCCGACTTCCTGACAAATCCCGTCATCGAGTCCTACCGGTGGCGGGTCATCAGTGATGACGAACGGGCGGATGCCTGATGTCGTCGGTCCGTCCGTGAGGGGCTGATCCCTGGCCATGGCCGATCGCCCGTCTCCCCTGCCGCCGTTGCGCGATGACGGTCTGCCCACCTTGGCGACCGGTGAGCCGGTCCTCGCGCGTTGGTTCGTGATCGCGATGCTGGTGCTGGTGCCGGTGGCCGTGGCCGTCAGCATCTGGGCCATCAGCTTCATCCCGCGGGGGGAGACGATCGGCCCCGCCGAGCGTCGACCGCCGGGCGACGAGATGGTCACGATCGACCGGGGCGCTGCACAGTTCGGCGAAAGCACGGAGACGGCTCCCGGTCCTGCCTGCGCCGTCTCAATCCAGACGGTCGGGGACTCGGGTACCCGGGCTGCGGCGGATCGCGCCCTCGGTGCCTTGTGCCAGCTGTTGGACACCGGTGAGTTCCCGACGGCCCGGGAGGGTCTGGGCGACTGGATCCGGGGTGATGGTCTGCTGCGCCTCGCGACGTTCGAGCTCTCGGGCGTCGAGAGTTCGGCACGTGTGGAGGACGACCGGATCGTGGTCGAACTCAACGCAAAGTTCCTGTTCGAGGATGCGGCGCGGGCCGCTCCCGCCCTGATCCATCAACTGGCACTGATCGGTCCCTCGGCCTGGCCGGGCGAGCCCGTCATGGCGGACCAGGAGCTCGCCGCTGCTCGCGCTCAGGCCGAGGCGTGCGACCGGCTCGACTTCGGCGGTGAGGCTCCGCGGGGCTGCCTCGACGTGGAAGGACTTCTGGGCGCCGACGATCCCCGCCAACTCATTCTCGACGCGGGTTTCCCAACCGAGTGAATCGGTAGCCTCAGCACCACGGACACGTGGCGCAGGCGCACGGTCCTCCAGGAGATCATGGTGCGCATTGGTGTGGTGTCGTTTCCGGGGTCGCTCGACGACCACGACGCGGCCGTCGCGATCGAGATCTGTGGCGGTGAGGCGGTCGCCCTCTGGCATGCGGACACCGACCTGCAGGGTGTCGACGGCGTGATCCTGCCCGGCGGATTCAGCTACGGGGACTACCTGCGTTGCGGCGCAGTGGCACACCGGGCCCCGATCATGGAATCCGTTGCGGCGTTTGCCCGCGACGGTGGACCGGTGCTCGGTATCTGCAATGGTTTCCAGGTGCTGTGCGAAGCCGGGATGCTGCCCGGTGCCCTGCTCCGTAACGACAACCTGCGGTTCGTGTGTCGTGACGTGCTGCTGGAGGTCGAGGCGACCGATACCCCGTGGACGGTTGCGTTTGCCGCTCGGCAGCAGATCGTCGTACCGGCCAAGCACGGCGAAGGGCGCTATCACGCGGACGAGGAGACGCTGGACCGCCTGGAGGCGGACCGTCGTGTGGTGGCCCGCTATGCCCGCGGCAACAATCCCAACGGCTCGGCCCGGGACATCGCCGGTGTCTGCAATGAAGCCCGCAATGTCGTCGGGCTCATGCCGCATCCCGAACACGCCGTCGACCCGGTTCTGATGGGGGGCGAGGACGGCCGCGGCTTCTTCGACAGCATCCTGCAGGCGGCCGCCGCGATCTCCTGACCATCAGGCCAGGACGCCGACAGGCAGCACCCAGGCCGACGACAGGTAGCACCCAGGACTCCGACAGGTAGCACCCAGGCCGACGACAGGTAGCACCCAAGCCGACGTCAGATATGCAGGCCCTGTTCGCTTTCGCGGGCCTTCTGCTTGCGCAGCCAGACGAACAGGGCGAGGTGTGCGCCGATCCCGAGGAACAGCACGCCCGCGGGGAACCACTGCCCCCGGGACCCCAGCAGCAAGGCGGCGACGAACGCACAGGCCACCAGAACGGCTCGCAACGTGTTGAGGGCGTCCATCGGGCAGGCTCCGTTCGTTGCACGTCGCGGCTGCCCGGTCGTCGCGCGGCCGCCGACGGTGCAGGGTATCGAGGCCGCGTCGGACCTCGGAAGGCTCGAAGCTAGGCTCTGCAGGAACCAGGTCGTATCCGTGCACCACCTGTTCTCCGGAGCCCTCCGTGACCGACGCTGCCACCTCGATGTTCCCGCTGCTGGAGACGCTGACACCGGAGCGTGCCCGCGAGTTGGGCTACGAGCTCGGTCTGCGGGGTGACGAGTTCGACCGGGTCGCGGATCGGCTCGGTCGCACCCCGACGGTGGCCGAACTGGGCATGTATTCGGTGATGTGGTCCGAGCACTGCTCGTACAAGTCGTCGAAGATCCACCTCCGCGGTCTGGCCGGCCACGCACCGTGGATCCTGGTAGGCCCGGGCGAGAACGCCGGCGTTGTGGACGTCGGGGACGGGCTTGCGGTGGCCTTCAAGATCGAGTCGCACAACCACCCGAGCTTTGTCGAGCCCTATCAGGGCGCCGCTACCGGCGTCGGTGGCATCCTCCGTGACATCTTCACCATGGGCGCTCGCCCGATCGCGGTCATGGATCCCCTGCGCTTCGGGGACCCCGGTGGGTGGACTGACGGCCAGGGTCGCCTCAACCCGCCCGACCCGCAGCAGCGGCACCTGGTCGACGGGGTCGTGCGTGGCGTGGGCGGCTATGGCAACTGCGTGGGTGTGCCCAACATCGGTGGCGAAACGGTGTTCGACGACACCTACGCCGGTAACCCGCTGGTCAACGTGCTGGCGATCGGCGTGATGCAGCGCGACCGCCTGCAGTTGGCGAAGGCCGAGGCGGTCGGTGACGTCGCGATCCTGCTCGGCAGCGCCACCGGGCGTGACGGCATCGGTGGCGCGTCGGTGCTGGCCAGCCAGGAGTTCGACGACGCGCTCGATGACAAGCGCCCGAACGTGCAGGTCGGTGATCCGTTCGCGGAGAAACAGCTGATCGAGTGCTGCCTCGAACTGTACGAACACGACCTGGTGTCGGGCATCCAGGACATGGGTGCCGCAGGGATCGCGTGCTCGACCGCCGAGTTGGCCTCCGCTGCCTCGATGGGCATGGACGTCGACCTCGATCTGGTCCATCTGCGCGAGCCGTCGATGGAGTCCTGGGAGATCCTCTGCTCGGAATCGCAGGAACGGATGCTGGCCCTCGTGGCGCCCGATCGCGTCGCCGACGCGTTTGCGGTCGCGGAGCGGTGGGGCGTCCCCGCGTCCGTGGTCGGCGAGGTGGTCGACGGAGACCGGCTGCAGTTGCGACGCCACGGCGACGTCGTGGCCGACATCCCGGCGCGGCACCTGGCCGACGAGGGCCCGGAGTACGACCGCCCCCGCGAACGCCCCGCCTGGTTGGACGACTACGCCGCGATCGACGCCGACAACCTCGATGTCGAGGTAGCTGCTGACGGCGATCTCGCGTCGTTCATCCTCAGCTTCCTGCGGTCGCCCAATGTCGCGTCTCCGCGATGGGTGACCGAGCAGTATGACCAGCACGTCCGGGCCGGAACCGTGCTGGGTCCGATGATGGGGGACGCGGGAGTGGTGCGCCTCCCCGGCTCCGACCGAGCCGTCGCGTGCGCCACCGACGGCAACGGCCGGTGGTGCGAGCTGGACCCGGCCGAGGGAACCCGTCGCGTCGTGGCGGAGGCCTTCCGAAACGTCGCCTGCGTGGGCGCCCGCCCGCTGGCCACGACCAACTGCCTCAACTTCGGGAACCCCGAACGTCCGGAGATCATGTGGCAACTGGCCACCTCCATCGCAGCGCTCGGAGCTGCCACCCGCGACCTCGGGATTCCGGTCACCGGCGGGAATGTGTCGCTGTACAACGAGACGCGAGGCAGCGCCATCCATCCCACGCCGGTCGTCGGGGTGATCGGCGTGTTGGACCATGCCCGTGACGCGATCGACATCGGCTTCGAGGACGAAGGCGATCTGGTGTTCCTGGTCGGCTCCCCGACCGTGCCGGGACTTGCCGGCAGCGAACTGCAACGGTTCCTCGACGAGCCCTTGGGTGGAGTGCTGGCCCCGGTCGATCTGGACGTCGAGGCCGCGCTCGCCGAGGTACTGCACATCGCCGCCGGGGAACGCCTGCTGCACTCGGCCCACGACGTCTCGGCGGGTGGGTTGTTGGTCACGCTGGCCGAATCGTGCGTGGCCGGCGACATCGGCGTCGAGGTGACACTCCCCGACCACGTCGGCCTCACCCAGGCACTGTTCAGCGAGTCGCCCGGGCGCGTGGTCGTCACGCTGTCTTCGACCAACGTGCGGGCGTTCGCCCAGCTGTGCGCGGACGCGGAACTGCCGCTGGTGGACATCGGCACCGTCGGTGGGGACAACGTCGTGCTGCGCGACACGCTGTCCATCGACCTCGGCGACATCGAGGCCGCGTTGGAAGGCGGCCTTCCCGCTGCGCTCGACAGCTGACGTCCGTTGATCCACAGGCGATCGCGGATCGCCGTGCCGCCAGTCACGCCGGGTGCGCAACGTTTCGTTGCCAACGCGCCGGGAAGGTGGAACCATGGCGATCGACGAGCGAGTGCGCAGCGAGTTGTTTCGGGCCGCTGCCGCAGCGTTCGGAGAGGAACCTGCTGTGACGATGTTCGCGTTGCTGCCACCGCCGGACACGGAACTGGCGACGCGGGCGGACATCGATGAGCTGGCCCGACGGCTGGACATGGTGGATGGCCGGCTTGCCGCGCTTGAGCAGCGGTTTGGTGGCTTTGAGCAGCGGTTTGGTGGCCTCGTCGAGCGGAGCTATCTCGACGCGCGACTCGATGGCCTGCGGGACGAGATGATCGCGGCGTTTCGTGGCGAGCTGGTCACCGCGGTCGCCGGGCAGTCCCGGGCGGTGATCGTTGCCACGGCCACGGCGGTGTTCGGGATCGGCGGCCTGGCGGTCGCGCTGGCTCAGTTGTTCTGACGCTGCCCGTTCTCGGGCGTGGTTTCGTGGCCCAGAAGAGCTGCGGCGTTGTCGTGCAGCACTCGGCGAAGACCGGCGGTATCCAGCTCCAGGGCCGACAGGCCTCGTACCTGGGCGTGGTACCGGTGAGGAATTGACGGGAAGTCACTGCCGAACAGCACGCGGTCGTGGATCGCCGACAAACCGCCCAGGAGTTCCGGCGGGTAGGCCATGCCATAGGGCGGATCGGTCAGGGTCATCGTGACGTCCAACCGCATCGTCGGGGTGGCCTCGGCCAGGCGCAGGAAGTCAGCCGCATCGGGCATACCCAGGTGCGCCACGATCACCGTGACGTCCGGGTGCCGCTCGAGCAGGGCGCGGATCG
>JBDNIX010000160.1:0-10208 GCA_041688045.1 Nitriliruptoraceae bacterium | reverse complement strand
CTGGCATGGCCGAGGAGTTCCTGCACGGCGCGAACGTCGGCGCCGCCATCCAACAGGTGCGTCGCGAATGAGTGGCGCAAGGTGTGCGGCGAGACGTGGTCACGCAGTTCGACCCGGTCGGCATGGCTGCGCAGGAGCTTCCACACTCCTTGGCGGGTGAGGCGTCCCCCGCGGGCGTTGAGGAACAGGGCGGGCACCGATGCCTGCAGGCCGGGACGTCCCGCAACCAGCCACCGGTCCAGCGCCTGGTCGGCGAGCTCCCCGTAGGGAACCACGCGTTCTTTGTCGCCTTTCCCACGGACGCGGATGAGCCGGTCGACGCGGTCCAGATCGTCGAGGTCCGCGCCGGTCAGTTCGCTGATGCGCAGGCCCGCGCCGTAGAGCAACTCCAGCATGGCCCGGTCCCGCAGCGGCAGCGGGCCCTCCCCGACCGGTGCCTGCAGCAGCCGACCGACCTCGTCGATCGACAGCGCCTTCGGGAGCGGCCGAGAGCCGCTGGGTACGCCGACATGCGCGCCGACGTCCTCGTCCGCCAGGCCTTCCCGCGCCAGGAAGCGATGAAACCCACGGATGGCGACCACGATCCGCGCGATCGACGATGCCGCATATGACCGTCCGGTCGCCGACGATCGTTGCCGTAACCACCCGACGAACACCTCCAGATCCTCGCCCGTGACCGCCAACGGGTCTGCGATGCCCACATCCTCGAGGTAGGTGCCGTACAGCTTCAGGTCCCGTCGGTAGGCCTCGATCGTGTTGCCCGCAAGGCCGCGCTCGACCCGAAGGTGATCGACGTAGCGGCCGACGTACCGTTCGATCGGACCCGTCATGTACTGCTCGTCATATGGCACTGCTCGTCATATGACGTGGGGTTCGGTCAGGAGGAGCCCCACCACCGTCTTGGCATCCGTGAGCGTGCCGTCACGAACCATCTCCACGGTTGCGGCGAACGGCAGCGACACGATCTCCATGTCCGCCTCCTCGGCTTCGAGGCTGAACCCGTCGGGCAGGGCCGCGGCCGACAGGCCCTGCGCGAGGTAGACGTGCGTGCGTTCCGTACTCCACCCGGCCGAATTGTGGAAGGTGGTCAGATGCGTCCATCGGCGGGCGACGTGCTGGATCTCCTCCTGGAGCTCGCGCCGTGCGGCCGCCTCTGGTTCCTCGTCTTCGACGTCCAACCTGCCCGCAGGGATCTCGAGGATGTAGCCGCGTAGGGGCTGACGGTACTGACGCAGCAGCAGCACCGACCCGTCGTCGGTCAGCGGCACGACCGCCACCGCGTCGTCGTGGTCGACGACCTCACGCGTCGCCTGGTCGCCCGATGGCATGGCCACGGTTTCGACCCGGACCGTCGAGAAGCCCTCGTGCACGACACGGACATCCCGGGTCTCGAACCAGGCCGGATCGTCAGCAGAAGCCACGTTCACGCACCTCCGGAGCGGGGCATCGGAGCGGCGCCGGCACCGAGGGTGTTCACCGCGTCGGGCGCATGGACACGGGCGGCGGCCGCAACTTCGCCGGCCGTGGGTTCGTCGAGTTCCACGGGTAGGCGCCCGAGGGCCTCGCGGTGGTGTTGGCGCGCGGCTGCAACGAACCCTTCGAACAATGGGTGGGGCCGCGTGGGCCGGGACTTGAATTCCGGATGTGCCTGGGTGGCGACGAAGAACGGATGGTCAGGCAACTCGATGAACTCGACGAGTCGATCGTTGGGTGACACGCCGGAGAAGACCAGCCCGGCCTCCGACAACTGGTCCCGGTAGCGGTTGTTGAACTCGTAGCGGTGACGGTGGCGTTCGTAGATGACGGGCTCATCGTCATAGAGATGGCGGGTCAGGGTGCCCTCCAGCAGCTTGGCCGCATAGCTCCCGAGCCGCATCGTGCCGCCCTTGTCCGTGAGATCGCGCTGGTCGGGCATCAGATCGATGACCGGATCCGGTGTCGTCGGCTCGAATTCCGACGAGTGTGCCAACGGCAGGCCGGCAACATTCCGGGCGAACTCGATCACGGCGGACTGCAGGCCAAGACACAACCCGAGGAACGGCACCTGATGCCGCCGTGCCCACCCGATGGCCGCGATCTTTCCGTCGACGCCCCGGAACCCGAACCCTCCGGGCACGAGCACGCCGTCCACCCCCGCCAGCAACTTCTCGACGGCTCGGTCCGATCCGGCATCGACGGGATCACCAAGGTGCAGGTCGTCTGAAGCGATCCAACGCACCTGCACGTCGACCCCCTGCGTAATACCCCCGTGGCGCAGGGACTCCACGACCGACAGGTAGGCGTCCGGAAGCTCTACGTACTTGCCCACGAGCCCGATGGTGACGGGTTCCCGGGCGGCATGGACCCGCTCGACCAACCGGTTCCACATGGTCAGGTCGGGCTCCACCTTGGGCAACTCCAACCGGTCGACGACGACCCGGTCCAGCCCCTCTTCCCGCATGGCCAACGGCACCTGGTACAGCGACGGGCTGTCAACCGCGGCAATCACGGCGTCAATGTCAACGTCGCACTGCATCGCCACCTTGCGCCGAAGGTCGTCATCGAGGTCGCGGTCGCTGCGGAGCACGAGCACGTCGGGTTGGATACCGATCGAACGCAGTTCGCGCACCGAGTGCTGAGCGGGCTTGGTCTTCAACTCGCCTGCAGCCGCGATGTACGGCACCAGGGCGCAGTGCACGAACAGGATGTTGCCGCGGCCGACGTCGTGGCGCAACTGGCGAATCGCTTCCAGGAACGGCAGGCCTTCGATGTCCCCGACCGTCCCGCCAACCTCGGTGATGACCACGTCCATGCCGTCCGTGACGCCGAGGATGCGGCTCTTGATCTCGTCGGTGATGTGCGGGATGACCTGCACGGTCTTGCCGAGGTAGTCGCCCCGCCGTTCCTTGGTGATCACCGATTGCCAGATCTGCCCGGAGGACACACTCGAGCCACGGTGCAGGTTCTCGTCGATGAACCGTTCGTAGTGGCCGAGGTCCAGATCCGTTTCGCCACCGTCGTCGGTGACGAACACCTCGCCGTGTTCGAACGGGTTCATCGTGCCCGGATCCACGTTGATGTAGGGATCGAGCTTCTGCAACGTGACCTTCAGACCCCGGGCCTTCAGCAGACGGCCGAGTGAGGCCGCCGTGATGCCCTTGCCCAGGGCGGAGGCCACCCCACCCGTCACGAAGATGTGCTTGACGACCCGGCGCTCACGACCCCGCTCGCCGGATGCAGCCGGTGGGACCGGCGGCGACGTGTCCTCTGGCGGTGGATCAGGGGTCACGGCGCACCCTCCTCGAAGGTCCTCACGGACCGCAGGCGCGGTCCGCTCGACCCTAGCGGCACCGACCCAGCCGGGCCAACGAGGCCCACCCGCAGACGCACACGTGCGCCTCGCGAGCGGCGACGACACGCACGGTGGTCAGGAGCCGTCGGTCGCCACCGGCGTCGTCATCGGCGGCTCCGGTGGCGGCTCCGGTGGCGGCTCCGGCGGCGGCTCCGGCGGCGGCTTGGGCTGAACCTCGAGGTGAACGTGGGGCCAGCGGTCCGGGGCGGTCAGTTCATCGATCTGACTGAAGAACGGAAAGCGCCGTGCCGTGAGCGCGAGGCTGGTCTCGCCCGCCTCGACCACGTCTCCGACACTGACGCGTACGCCATCGACGTGAATGACCACGACACGAAGATCCGGATCGGCGATGGGTTCGATCTCGATCCGAAGGTCGGGGTAGCGGCCTTCCAGTCGATACGACTGCACGTCCACCACCGTGCCTGTCACCGGGGATCGCACGGGATCGTCGTCGACCATGGCCACGTCCACCGCGGAGTTGGGCGTCGCGCGTCGCCCGCGCGAATGGAGAACCGCATAGTCCCATCCGGCGATCGTGTTGCCGGCCGGGTCGAACCGCGTCGAGTTGCGGTTCGTCGCCAGCCGACCGAACGGCGTGATCGGTAGGCCACGCATGGTCGCGGCCTCGTGGAAGCCGAGCCGCTCCGGGACCGGCGACGGTAGGTGCAGTCGCACGTCAGCGACCTGGCCGAGCAGGGGGGCCACGTCAGGGTTGCTGCGCGCCGTGCTGTTCAGGATCTCCGGCGACCCGATGGGTGCGAACCGCTGCTCACCGGGCCCGCTGGCGGTCTTCGTCGCTGTGCTCGTCGGCATGCGGCCCGTCAACAGCCGGTCCTGGAGGCGAGCATTTTCGCCGGCGGTCGAGGTACTTCCCGAGGACGTCCCCGTCCCGGCGGCCAGTGTCGAACTCGCCGGCGGGGCGCTGGCGGCCAAGAGGGCCGGAACGGTCAGGACCATGCCCAGTAGCAGCACCACCATCCACGGGATGAACGTCGGTCGGGAGCGGAGGCGGGAGGAGGCGGGAGTCAACTGGCTCGTTGCTCCTGGGCGCGACGGAGGAGTTCGCGCGCGTGCTGTTGCCCCGCGTCCGCGGTCGCATCCCCGCCCAGCATCCGTGACAACTCAGCCACGCGAGCATCGTCGGCGACCTGACGACAGCTGGTAACCGTCCGTCCGGCGGCAACACCCTTCTCGATGACATGGTGGACATCGGCGAAGGCTGCCAGCTGCGCCAGGTGGGTCACACACAGCACCTGGCGTCGCTGTTCGCCGTCTCCGGCGGCCAGCCGCGCCAGCTTTTCGCCCACGGCCATCGCTGTAGCGCCCCCGATGCCCGCATCAACCTCGTCGAAGACGAGCACCTTGGCCTGATCCACGTCCGCGAGCGCCACTTCGATGGCGAGCGACACGCGCGACCGCTCTCCGCCGGACGCGGCCGTCGCCAGGGGCCTGGCGCCTTCACCGGGGTTGGGGGCCAGGAGGTAGGTGACGACGTCCGCGCCGTGCGGGGTCAACTCCCCCTCGGCGACGGGCTCGACCGCGACGGAGAAGGACGCATGGGGCATGCCCAGGTCGGCGAGGTGCCCGTCGACGTCCTCAGCCAGGCGCTCCGCCGCCAGCGCGCGTCCCCGCCGGACGTCGTTCGCGAGCGATTGGGTCTGCTCGTGAGCTTGCTGACAACGCGTCTCGAGGTCGCTGGCCTCCGCGTCCGCCGCGTCGAGCTCCGCGATCTGCGCGCGCGCCTCCGTGGCATAGGTCAGCACGTCCTGGATCCGGGCGCCGTACTTGCGCTCCAGCTGCGCGATGAGATGGCGACGGTCCTGCAGGGCGGCCAGCCGTTCGGGATCCGCCTGGGCGGCATCTCCGTAGTCGTGCAGATCGACGGCAAGCTCGGTCAGCTCCGCGGCAACGCCCGACAACCGATCCCGCAGATCGGCCAGCCGGGGATCGTCCACGTCCAGACGGCGCAGTGCATCGATGGCGATACCGACCGGTTCTCCCGCGCCGTCGCTGCTGAGTGCCTGGTAGGCCCGGGCTGCGGCCTCCTGGACCTCGTCGGCACGCTCGAGCACCGCCAGCTCCCGATCGAGGGTGCCGTCGACCTCGGGATCGAGTGCGGCCGCCCCGATCTCCGCCACCTCGGTGTGCAGACGATCGAGCTGCCGCGCCCGTTCGCGGGCGTCCTGCTCCAGGCGATACCGAGCCGCGGCGAGTGAACGCCACTGCCGGTAGCTGTCGCGGTAGCGGTCCAGAGCGCGGGCGTGCGGCGCACCGGCGAAGTGGTCGAGCAGGTCGCGCTGCACGTCCGAGCGGGCCAGCCGGACGTGCTCGTGTTGCGCATGTACCTCGACGTAGCTGCCCAGGACCTGTGTGAGCGCGGACACCGGCGCCAGGCGACCACCCAGGCGGGCACGGGAACGGCCCTCGGCAGGGATCTCGCGCGAGACGACCAGCACGTCATCGCCGTCGGACAACCAGTCCGCGGCTTCGGGTGGTGGTGGCGAGATCGCGATCTCCGCCAGTGCCGAGGTCGCGCCGCGGCGCACCAGCCCCGTGTCCGCCCGGGCACCCAGGAGCAACTGCAGGGCCGTGACCAACATGGTCTTCCCCGCACCGGTCTCGCCCGTCACGACCGTCAGCCCGGGGGCCAGGCGCAGCGATGCATCCTCGATGACACCGAGGCCACGGATGTGCAGTTCCTCGATCACGTGTCGATCGCCCGTCGTCGGATCGTGTGCAACCGGCCACAATCTATCCGGGCGTGCCGCCGCCGACCACGCCGGACGACCACCTGTGGACGACCCCTGAGGGCCGGGCATTCGTGACGTGTGTCGACGGCGGGCGCGCGTGGCGTGTTGTCGGGACGGTTCGCGGTTCAGCGCAGTCCGAACTTGTCACGGACCAGCCGATAGAAGTCGGGCGTGCCGGTGCGCGCGATCCGCACGGGGCGTCCCCGCCCCGTCGCCCGGATCCGTCCGCCGGGACGCAGCTCGACCGGGTCGCGGCCGTCGCAGGACACCAACCCGGATGGCTGACCGTCGGACAGTTCGACCCGCACCTGCTCGTCGGGCCCCACCACCACGGTGCGGTCGAACAGGGAGTGCGGAGCCACCGGAGTGATCAGGGTCGCCGCCAGGCGGGGTGAGACGATGGGGCCGCCCGCCGACAGTGCGTAGGCCGTCGACCCGGTCGGCGTCGCCACCAGCAGGGCGTCGGCGGCCACACGCTGCAGCATGGTGTCGTTGATGTAGACGTCCAGGGACAGCAGTCGGTGTCGCACCGTCTTCTCGACGGACACCTCGTTCAACGCCCAGCCGCGTTGGAAGACGCGGCCGTCCGGATCCTCGACGCTCACCTCCAGGGTGGGTCGCTCCTCGACCTCGTAGGCCTGCGCGCGGATGACGGTCAGGGCAGCATCAAGCCCCTCGGCCTCCACTTCGGCCAGGAATCCCAGTCTCCCGAGGTTGACGCCCAGGATCGGCACGTCGGCGTCGCGGCACAGATGGGCGGCACGCAGAAACGTTCCATCGCCACCGAAGGAGATCGCCAGATCCAGGTCCGTGCAGAAATCGGCCGCGTCACGAGGTGTGGCCAGGTGCTCGAGACGGCAAAGATCGGCATCGTCCGGGTCCCGCTCCCGGGCCACCGTCAGTTCGATGCCGGCCGCCTCCAATTGCGTTGCCGCCTTCCGCGCCAATTCGACGGACGACGCGCGGCCGGCGTGGACGACCAACCCGATCCTCACGGTGACTCCCGGTTGCTGGTTGCTGTGGTTTCTACCGCATGATGCTGGCCGCCCGGCCCGCGACGGCGATCAGGCATCTCGGCGGAGGCGTTCACCCTCCGTCACGGCGGCGTCGATTGCGGCGTCGATGGCGGCGTCCGTGCCCTCGGTCGTCGGCTCGGTCGTGGCGCCGGCCGCGACATCGTCGGGTTGCAGCCACACGAGAAACTCGACATTGCCCGCCGGCCCCAGCAACGGCGATGCGGTGGCGTCCAGGCGCGCCCATCCCTGCGCGGCAGCGGCGTTGGCCACACGCCGTAGACAGCTGTGCCACACCCCCGAATCGCGGACGACACCACCTTTCCCGACATCGCCGCGCTCGGCTTCGAACTGAGGCTTCACCAGAACCACGGCTTCGCGGTCATCCCCGGCTACCAACGTCAGGAGGCACGGAAGGACCAGGGCCAGCGAGATGAACGACAGATCGGCGACCAGGAGATCGGGCGGTGGTGGCGGGATGTCCGCGGGCATGAGGGCGCGGACGTTGGTGCGCTCGTTGACATCGACGCGAGGGTCGCCGCGCAGTCGATCGTGTACCTGGCCGTAGCCAACGTCGTAGGCGATGACCGACGCGGCGCCGGCCTGCAGCAGGCAGTCCGTGAAGCCGCCGGTCGACACCCCAGCATCGAGGCAGCGACGGCCCGACACCTCGATCGCGAACCGGTCGAGGGCGTGCGCGAGCTTGTCACCACCCCGGCTGACGTAGCGCCGTGGAGGCGCCGACACCACCAGTGCTTGAGCTGCGTGGACCTGTGTTGCGGCCTTCATCGCCGGCGCGCCGTCAACCGTCACGAGCCCAGCCGTGATCGCCTGCTGTGCCGCGGCACGACTGGACACCAACCCGCGACGTGCGAGTTCGGCGTCCAACCGACGGCGCGGCGGGGACAGCTACAGCTCGTCGAGCTGGGCGAGTTCGTGGACGAGCGCGACGTTGACCGCGTCGAAGGCGGTCAGGCGCTCGGCGACGGAGAGGTCGTTCGCCGCCTCGACGTCGCGTCGAAGCGACGCCAGCTGGGGTCGGTCGTCGGCGGACTCGGTCATGAGCCGGACGAGCTGGACTTCTTGGCCGCCTTCTTGGCGGTGGACTTCTTCGCCGTCTTCTTCCCTGCAGTCTTCTTGGCCGTCTTCTTAGCGGCCGACTTCTTCGCGGTCTTCTTCCCTGCAGTCTTCGTGGCCGTCTTCTTCGCGGCCGACCGGGCGGACGCCGTAGCCGCCTGCAGTTTGCCGAGCTCACGCTTGAGCTCTGCGACCTGCTTCTTCAAGCGCCCGACCTCGTCGCTGGACGCGACGCCCATGGCTCGTACGGCACGCGACGTCTCACTCTTGACCAGTGCTGTCACGGCCTCCTGGTTCTTCTTCTGGCGTTCGAGCAGATCCTCGACCATCTCCCCAACCTGGTCACCGGCCGTCTCGCCGGATTTCACCAGCTGTTTGACGACCTTTTCCGCACGAGCGGTGGTCATCGTGGTGAAGCTCGATGCAGCCTCGAGGTACTTGTGGATGGCGGGGTTCATGGATCGGTCCTTTTCGAACGTGTGCGGGGACACTATCGCGCAGTCACCGATCGCGGGAGTATCGAATGATCAGTTCGTCCCGGTGTTCGTGCAGGCTGGTGACGACGAAGCTGCGGGGACGACCGGACTCCTCCGACGCGATGATCCGGGACGCCGGTCCTCCGGCAGCCAGCGGCGACACCGTGACGAATACCTCGTCGACCAGGTCAGCAGCCAGCAGCGAGCCGTTGAGCGTGGGGCCACCCTCGCAGAGCACGTGTCGAATCCCGATGCCCGCCAGATGCACCAGTCCGGCACCGAGGTCGACGTCGCCGTCACCCACCCGGACGACGTCCGCGATGGGACTCAGGGCATTCGCCGCTGCTGCGGGCGCGCCCTCGTGCGTCAGCACGACCGGCCGCGACGCCGGGTCACCGAAGAGGCGGTGGTCCGGTTCCAGACTCAGTGACCCCGTCACCACCACCATGCGAGGACGCTCCGCAAGCCCACGTGCCGTGCGGTCCGCCCGTCGGGTTGCCGTGGCCTTCGGTGGGCCGTAGTTCTCAGCACGCACGGTTCCGGCACCGACGAGGATGGCGTCCGCGGCACCGCGCAGGCGACGGAACGCGATCCCATCGGCCTCTTGCCCCAACCTCGAGGTGTCGCCGTCCAACGCCGCCGCGCCGTCCAGGGTCGCCACCATGCCCAGCGCGACATGGGGTCGGTGTCGACCGGTTGGCAGCGTCAATCCGAGGTAGAGCTCCTCCACGTCGAGGATCCGGTGCTCGGGGAGGAGTTGTTGCACGGTCGCTCCGCGGGGTGGTGATGTTGACGCAGCCTATTGCCGGTCCTGCACCGCGGTGACTGGTAGCTTCATCCGGCGCCCACCCTGGCAACACCCGCTGATGTGCGTGCCGCGACGCGACGCTCGCACGCCGGGCGGGGTGCCGAGCAACAGGTCCAGGGAGAACATCGTGGCCGAGGTCGAGGAGGTCGAGCAGATCCTCGACGCATTGCTCGCCAGACTCGGCGACGGGGACGACTCCGCCCGATCAATCATGCCGTCGAAGCGCATCATCCGGGCAAGCTGCCCCGACCTTGACCTGGTGCGGTTCGCGCGATGGGAGGGCGGCCGGCTGACGCTGCTCGAGGAGCTTCCGGAACGCCGGGCCGACATCCGGATCTCGGTCCGATCGGACGACCTCGTGAGGATGACGGCGGGTGAGCTGACCTTCAGCCAGGCCTACTTCGGTGGCCGGATCCGCATTGACGCCTCGATGTCGGACCTGCTTCGCCTGCGCGCGGCAATGTGACAGCGGTGGTGTCCGTGACCCGAGGTCCGACGCCGACCGAATCGAGGTAGCGATGGTGCTGCCGGTGCGGGATCTCAACCCGACGAGCCGCGTCCCCCATGTCAACTGGCTGGTCATCGCGATCAACGTGGGGGCATTCGCCTGGCAGAGCGTCGCCCTGTCGACCTGCGGCGCCGTCCGGTTCGTCTATCGGTTCGCGGCGATTCCCCAGGAACTGCTGAGCCTGTCGCAACTGCCACCTGAAACCGCCGACCAGGTCCTCGGGACCTGCGCCACCCCCCAGCCGG
>JBDNIX010000159.1:0-4848 GCA_041688045.1 Nitriliruptoraceae bacterium | reverse complement strand
GCGTCACCGTTGTTGATGGTGTGGGCCTCGTACAGCGCGGGGACGCCGTCCGCGACCGTGGCGTCACCGGTGAGGGTGATCGCCATGTCGGGTGTCGGGACCGGGCTGTCAGGGCAGGTGGTGGTCAGGTACTCGTAGCCGTCGGTGAACAGCAGCCGATCGATGTTGCGCAGCACGTCCGAGCCATCCACGCCGTCGACCGTCCAGGTGCCGTCACCGTTGTCGGTGATCTCGTAGTCGTCGACCTCGCCGGAGTACTGGGCCGTGTCGCAGGCCCCGGCCCCGACCTCCGACGGCAGGACGATCTCCCGCACGATGCTCAGCTCACTCGGGTTGATGCTGCCGTTGAACACGCGGGCCTGGAAGGCCTGGATCGAGTCGGCACGTTCGCCGCCCGGGCCCTCGACCTGCACGCGCAGCCACGACTTGCCGTCGATGTAGTCGTCACCTGCGCGACCCTCGATGAGGTCACTGCCCTCACCACCGAGCAGGATGTTGTTCGACTCGCTGGTGGTGGTGAACCGGTCCTCGATCCCGGCGAGCAGGTCGCCGAGACCGGCGATGCGGTCGATGTGGTCCTGGGTCAGCTCGTTGCCCGACCCGTCGGTGAACGGCTGGTCCATGCGGTTGCTGGCCCCGCGAAGGACATCGTCAGCGTTCCATCCGGACAGCCCCTCGACGCTCATGAACCGGGAGTTCAGCACCGTCACGGGGAAGGGCCGGAAGACGGTGAGGTCCAGGTCGCTGTTGACGGGGTTCGGGTCGTTCTGGTGCGACACCCAGTCGAACCCGAGCATGCCGGCGTGCCGGTCGACGCCGTTGTTCAACATGATGTCGTCGCCGCCCTCAGCGTCGTGGTCGTCGTTGCCCGGCCCACCGATGAGCACGTCGGCGCCGCCGGCTGGGTCGTTCTGGAACGTCAGGGCGTTGTCACCCTGGAGCAGATCGTGCCCCTGGTTGCCCTCCATCCAGTCGTCGCCCTCGTTGCCGGTCACGATGTCCGCGTCGGTGCCGCCCCGCGTGAAGTCGTCGCCGGATCCGGCGAACGACGTGGTCGGGCCACTGTTGTGCAGCAGGAAGTCCTTGCCGGGGCCACCGAAGAACAGGTCAGCCCCAGAGCCCACGTTGATGGCGTCGTTGCCGTCGCCACCGTGCACGGTGTCGTCACCGAAGGCGTCCTGGATGATGTCGTCCCCGGCACCGCCGTGGAGCGAGTCGTTGCCCTGGTCGCCCTGGAGCCGATCGTTGCCGCTGTGCCCCCAGATGGAGTCGTCGCCGAGACCACCGGTGATGCTGTCGTCGCAGGCGGACCCGTGGATCACGACGTGGTCGCCCCCGTCGTAGGTGATGGAGCCGGCCACGGAGACGAGCCCGTCGGGCACCGCCCCGACAACGTTGCAGTCGGTGTCGTAGATGGCGCTGAGGTCGAAGACCTGGTTCGGGTTGGCGAACACGTTGGCGTGCAGCAGCGTGGCGTCGGTGTTGCGCATGATCAGCTCGGTGAACGAATTGTTCTCCAGCTGGTGGAAGAGGTTCAGCCCCTGGTTGCGGTTCAGGTAGTAGAATCGGTCACCGTTCTGGAGCTTCTCCAGCTGTCGCTCGAAGACGTGGTTGAAGGTGGATCCGAGGAACCCACCGAACACGCTCAGGCGCTCAGCCAGGCCTCCGACCCAGAAGTCCACGTTCTCGAGGCCCGGGGCGGCCGGGTCGTTCATGAACGCCGCGTCCTCGGGGGTGTCGGTGACCAGCACGTATGCAGCATCGCGCAGCTCGTCGATGGTCATCGCCGGCACTCCGCCTGCGTCGACCGAACGGTCGAGCGTCGGGTGCTCGCCGAATGCCGCGACGAAGTTCACGATCGAGGCGCGGTGCTTGAGGCCGAGCCGGAACTCGTTCCAGGTCTCGTACGGCTTCAGGCTCCCGTCGAGCGTCTCGTTGTAGAACGCCTCACGAGCGGCCTGCAGCGTCGGCGACCCGGTGTCCCGCGCTCGTGCCATGTTGATGGTCGCGAGGTCGAGCGGGAGGCCGAGCAGCTGGTTGCGCAGCGTGTCGGTCACGAACTCGTCGATGCCGTTGCCGGTCTGACGGGTCATGCCCTGGATGACGGCTGCCGCAGCCTCATCCGGGGTCAGCAGTCCACCGCTGCCGTCGTCCCGGAACATCCTCGGCGACAGGAAGGCGTCGAGGAGCGGAATCTGCTCGTCGGTCCCGAACCCGGCCCGATCGACGGTCTCCCTGAGCATCGAGTGGCCGAAGCGGTAGGTCACGTGCGCGAACTCCGCATCGATCGCGGCGTTGAGCGAGTCGTGGTACGCCGTCTCGTTGACCGGCTGGACGTCGATCTCGGGCGAGATCGTGCGGGCGAACTCCTCGAAGACCAGGTGCTGGTACTGCATCTCGGTGACGAAGCGTGCTGCCTGGAACAGGCGCTCGCCGGAGTCCCAGAAGCTGTCGGCGCCAGCCGCCTGGTAGCGGGTCTGCAGGTCCGTGTCGGTGGCCAGCACGTCCTTGATGTGTTCGACGAGGCGGTTGTGCTCCGAGTGGAACACGTGGTGCACGGCGGTCAGCCCGATGTTCTCGTTGGCACGACCGTCACCGGCGATGTAGTGCGACTCCAGCAGGGCAGAGTCGTGCGGGATCACCGCACCGATCGCAACCCCCTGTCCGGGACGGGTCGCGATCCGGCCAGGTACCGCGTTGTGTGCGAGGTCGTCCAGGAACGCCTGTCCGGCGCCGACCAGCCCGGTCAGCGAAGCGGTGACGACGGGAGTGGTCAGGTCACCCTCGACGAGGTCGTAGACGGGGTTGCCATCAACGTCGACAACTCCCGTGTCGACCACCAGCTGCGGCAGCCCACGGGCGGGCCCGCCGATGAAGCGGCCGTAGGGATCGGTGGCCAACAGCGGGACGTCCAGGACGTCGTTGTCGTTGAGCTGAATGCCGAGCATCACTGCCGCCTGGGCCTTGACCTCACCCCAGTTCGCCAGGCCACCGTCCGCGCCGTCCAGCAGGTGGCCCGTCGGCACCGGGACACCGTCCACGTCGAACTCGTACTCGCGCAGGAAGACCTGGTGGGACGGGTGCGAGGTGTAGGTCTGGTTCTGGTCGACGAACGGGCTGGTGCGGTTGAGGTGCTCGGTGCCGTCGCCGTGCCGCGTCGCACGTGTCAGGGTGAGGAAGTTCGTCGACGCGCCGGCGTCGTACAGCGGGTCGTCGGTACGCAGGGGGATCACGACCGTGCCGTTGCCGCCCTTCTCCACCATGTCCAGCCCGTGGTCGAAGAACTGACCGAACAGCGTCAGCCAGCCGGTGAACGGCGCCGACAGGCCCTCGTCCGGCGACACGTCGGGGATGAAGACGTTGCCGCTGCCACCCTCGAGGATCGTCGAGTAGACGTGGATCTGGTCGATCTCGGTCCGCGCTGCCTGCGCCGGCGAGGTCAGGTCGCCGGTGTTCACGATCCGGACCGTGTTCGGCCCCGGCCCGATGTCCACGGCCTCGTAGATCACACCGGTGGCGGCGGTCGGGCTGTACTGGTCGATCGTGGCGACCGGGGTGGTCATGTCGTTGATGTAGACCTCGGCGATCCCGCGGTGCGTGCCCATCTGGCCGAACCACTGGAACCCGTCCGCCACGACGAACTCCACGTACGCACCAGCCGCGGACATGAACACGGAGCTACCGCCAGCGGGGGGGGTGATGGTGGTGAGCGACCCGGCGTTGGTGTAGTCGAGCGCGGGGTCGGTCTCCTCGAGGACCGTCACCTGCGGGGTCGCCGTGCCCAGGTCGACGGTGCTCCCGAACTCCTCGGTGTTGTTGGCAGCTGCGACGGCGGCGGGGTTGTCGACCGTCTGGTCGACGATCAGGTTGCTGATCAGGCGCGGGTCGGAGTCGTACACGAACCCCTGCTCCTGGGTGTACGAGGTGGGCGCCGTGGGCTGCCCGGGGATCGTCGGCCACCCCGGTCCGGCCGGGACCGGGTCCGCGTCCGTGAAGCTCGGCGCCACCAGGCGCGGGAAGACGTTGCCGCCGGCACCGAACTGGTCGCGGCCGGGGAACAGGTTGTTGTGCTCGCCGGTGACGGTCCGCAGGCCCCATGGCAGACGCGGATTCGGCACGCACGTGTTGCTGGTGTCGGCCGGGTCATCGCAGACCAGCGAGTAGGTCTCGTCGCCGGCCGCCTCCGCCTCGGCGTGCGCCTCGGAGATCTGGATGGACTTGAGGATGAACTCCAGGTCGTGGGTCGTGACCTCGAAGTCGGTCTCGCTCACCGCCTCGGCCGGTGTCCCCAGGGCCGCCAGCGTGGCGGCGATCATCGCCAGGCACAGCATGACGGCGAGAATGGAGTCCCGCGCGCGTCGAGCTCCGAAGTGGGTGGTTGTCGTCGTTCCCATGTCCATGTCTCCGTCTCGTGCTGCCCTGAGTAAGGCCACCCCAGCGCACTGGCCGTGGACCCCGTTGCGGTGGTGGGCCCGATCGCGCCAGTGCCCGAAGGCACGGCAGCGGTCGGGTATTCCCCATGGACGGAGGGTTGCATGGGCCGACCAGAGCCGACCTCCACAAGTTTGTGGGTTTTGGCTCCACACCCGACGATCCGTTCGATCCGGGCCGTCACAAAAGGACACGGCCCACCGGAAGTCGCCGGTGGGCCGCGTTGTGGCCGCTGGATCAGCCCAGGCTCACTGGACGAAGCGGATCGTCAGGGGATAGCGGTAGCCCTCCCCGTTGGAGGCCTTGACGGTCGCGATGATCGGCAGGACGAACCACGCGACCGCGGCCGCGGCGATCGCGATGGCACCGAGCACCAGGCCGACACCCAGGGTCAGCACACCGATGATGACGGCGGGG
>JBDNIX010000158.1:0-3752 GCA_041688045.1 Nitriliruptoraceae bacterium | reverse complement strand
GCTCACTCTCAGCAGACAACATCTCGGCGGTAATGTTTACCTTATCAAAGATGACTGTGGCGGTAAGGCATGCGTTAGCAATCATCGCGGTGCGGGGCTGGTGACCGGGCGACGGCGTCAACGCGCGGCGCGCGGCGATGGCTTGGCCCGCAGGGCCGCACTGAGGGACTGCCCGCAACCACCGTGCGCTGTCCCGGTTTGAGCGCGACTTCTTCTCAACGGGATCACACGGGGGCCGGCGCGCTGCGGGAGCATCAACCGGACGTGGGTGCGGGTGTCGGGGTTGATCCAGTGGCGGTGGTCGACGCTGTCGGCGAGCTCGACGAACGTGATGGCCTGACGGGAATGGCGGTTCTTGAACCGTGGGAAACCGACCTTCGCACCGCGACGCTTGCCGGTGCGTGACTCGGAGAAGTTCTTCAACGCCAACGCGGCATTGTCGAGCCCGGTGCGAAACGCATGGATCGGCACGTTCCGATGCCACGGATGCATCTCGTCCCGCACCGACCGCCACCTGGCGGTCAAGGAGGCCCGTGACCAGCTGAGCGCCGGTGTGAGCTGGTCCTCTGCAACTCCCCGGTCGCGGCCGCTGCGTCTGGTCGCGAGGTTGTCGGACACCTCACCAATAGCCCGGTTGTACGCGGCATGCATCGAGCCGGCATGGCTGTGCAGCCACCGCTCCTGGGACGGTGACGGGTCCAGGGAGATCTCGCCGGCACGGATGGTCGGACCGGTCGCGGCGGCCCGGTCCTCACTGCTGTAGCTCGTCAGCGTCTACGACTGTGCCGCACCGGTGCGACACGACAGTCGCCGCCATCCATCACACCTGACTGCCGGACCCACCCTCCCGTGAGTTCGGCAGCGGGTGTCCATAGAACTGTTGGTAATGGCCGGGCAACTGTCGATGCGTAGGGCGACGCCGGGGGTGTCGTTCGCCATGCTGATGGGACCAGGCCGTGATCCTGCTCATGTCCGCCAGCGGTGGCGTCGCAGCTGCTTGGCGTCGAGGTCATCGAGGACGAACGGCGCCTCGACCAGCTGCCACAGCCGTTCCTGCAGGTCGACGAGCGGGTCGACCCCGCGCCGCTCGCCGCGCTTGGTCGCCGACACGACGCCCTTGCGCACCTTCACGAACCCCGAGCGGCGGGCGAGGCGGAAGGTGGAGTCGACGCCGACCAGCTCGAGGGTTCGGCAAACAGGTGTGATGGCTGTTGGGTAGGGGCCGGCGAGTTCGTGGACTGCCCGTCCGAAGTTGCAGTGCGGGGGCCTCCAACTTTGCAGTAGGGGAATGCGCCGAGGGCGAAAGGACGCACGGTGGAAGACATGGTCTCCCGCAACTTCACCGACGTTGTCCTGACGCTGATGCGCGACGAGCCGGTCGTGCTTGTGCAGGGGCCACGCTCTGTGGGCAAGACCACGTTGATGCTGCAGCTCGCCAAGAAGCTGAGGGCTGAGGTCGTTGACCTCGACGACCTCGCCACCCGCGACGCTGCACGGGCCGACCCCGCCCTGTTCGTCAGCGGCGATCCTCCGGTGTGCATCGACGAGTCGTGGCGGGTGGCGGCATCGCGGGGTGGACCTCTCCCGTTTGGTTGGCCTACTGGTCGTGTGGCCCGCGTGTTGAGGCGAGCATGGCAGGTCGGCATCGCCATGCGGCGGCTGCGGCGACAACGGCGACCAGAAGGAATGCCATGGCGGGTGTTGTGGCGTCGGCGACTGCGCCGTTGGCGGCTGCGGCAAGTGGTCGTGATCCGAGGAAGGCAATCATCCACAGGGCCATGATGCGGCCGCGGATCTCGTCGGGCACCCATTCCTGGAGTTGGGTGGTCAGGCTCGTCAACGCAACGGTCATGCCTCCACCTGCAACGGCGAGTGAGATCGCAGCGATCATCGGGGTGGGGCTGATCGCGGTGGCGACCATCCCCCACGACACGGTGAGCAGTCCTACGGGGCCAAGGCGCGGCAGCCCGACCCGTAGCCGTAGCGGCGTGAGAATGAGGAAGGCGGCGCCAGCACCAGCACCGAAGGCAGACGCGAACAGGCCGACCAATCTCGCATCGGCGCCGAAGCTTGCGGACAGCGAGGGGGTGAGGGTGATGGCCGGGTCGGTGCCGATCCCGATCGCGGCGACCCCGAGGAGTAGCGGCAGGATGCGGCGGTCTTTGCGCAGGTGCTGCACACCAACCCGGATGCGCCGGTCGACCCCACCACCGTTGTCGGCGCGTGTGCGGATGTCGAGGGTGAGCATGACAAGTGCGAACAGCAGGTTGGTGACCGCGGTGATCGTGAAGGCTGCTGCCGGGCCGGTGGTGGTTGCCACCAGTGCCCCGATCGCGGGACCGACCGCTCGCGCGAGGGTGGGCGGCACGGTGTTGAGCGCGATCGCCGGCGCGAGCTCCCCGGGACGTACCAGCGCTGGGATCAGGGCGTTCTGGGCCGTTCCGACCAGCACGAAGCCGAGACCGACCACGAACGCTGTGGCCATGATCGGCCACGTGCCAGGCAGCCCGTCAACCCCGACTCGCCAGATCCAGACCGCCAGGCTGCCGGACGCGAACGCGACCAGAAGTTTGCCGGCCACCACTTGGCGGCGGCGGTCGCCACGGTCGGCCATCGCCCCTGCCAGCGGAGCCAGTACCAGCTGTGGGCCGAACTGCGCGACGCTGACCAGGCCGACCATGAGTGCGGACCCGGACAGCTCGAACACCAGGATGGCGGCCACGATGTTGAAGATCCAAATACCGGTTGTGGACAGCAGCTTGGCTCCGAAGAACGGGCCGAACACCGGATCGGTGAGTAGCTGTAGCGACCCGCGGGCGGGCTGCGGAGACGACGATGGTGGCGCTGGGCTCCAGGTCATGGGTTGCGCTCAAGCTGGTCGAATCCTGCTTGGAGCGTCGACAGCAGCCCGATGAGCTTGTGCAGCTCGTCAGGGTCCCAGTCCGCAGTCACCTGTGCGAGCAGTTGCCTGCGCCGTGCGGTGACCTCCTGTAGGACCCGCTGGCCCTCCGCCGTCAGATGCAGACGCGCCTTGCGACGATCCTCGGCGCAGGAGCGACGGTCGATCAACCCCGCCTCCACAGCGCTGTCCACCAGTCGGCTGGCGGTGGACGGGCCGATCATGAGGGCATCCGCGACCCCACCTACCGATGGGGCCCGGTCGGACCGTTGGACCGCCCGCAACATCCGCAGGGTGGCCAACTCGATGTCCGAGGACAGACCCTCGAGGAGCCGCTTGCGATAGCCCGGCCGTTGAAACACCCGACGCAGCCGCAGCAACGACTCATCAAGCCCATCGAGCAATCGTGTTCCGTCGAGGTCAGATGTGGAGGGCGGCAAGGAGGCATCCATAAACTGTGTGTAGCACACAGATGATTGCCTACCCAACCGCGTGCGGCGGAAGGTCTACGCGTCATCGCGTTCGACGGTTGCGTCGAGGCGACCCAGGTCAGGCACCCCCAACAGTGGTCGACGCGTAGTGGAACACGCCGTCGATCGTCGTGCTGGACAGCCGGCCTTGGGCCGCGAGCACGTCCAGGTGCGCGCCCGTCTCGAGGACGGCGAGCATCTGGTTGAACGGGTCCAGCTCGTCGAGGCGCCGCTCCCGTCGGGTCCAGGTCAGCTGTCTGGCGACCTCTGCAGCCGTGCCCGCTGCTCCGACGACACAGGCGGCCGAAACCTCCAGACGCTGATGGTGATGGGTGAGGAGCTCATCAATCCGCTGATGCATGCTGCGGGTTACCGGCCCGTGC
>JBDNIX010000016.1:0-19262 GCA_041688045.1 Nitriliruptoraceae bacterium | reverse complement strand
GGGGGACGTGGTCGCCGTCATCGAGGCCATGAAGATGGAATCGCGGATCACGGCCCCGATGGCCGGACGCGTCACACGCATCGTGGCACCGTCGGGGACCAAGCTGGAGCCTGGCGACCTGGTCCTGGAAATCCGCTGAAGGGCCGGGGAACCGCAACGGTCCCGTGCGCGTCCAACCGACCATGACACCACCGGCCCCAGCCGATCGGCGCAGACGGCGGGTCAGCCGGCGGGTCAGCCGGGCACCGTGTCATGAGCGTGCATCAGGAGCTCCAGCGAGCGCAGCCCCAACTGGCGGTCGGTGTCGGCCAACGCCAGGATGAGTTCGTCGGCGTCGGCGTGCTTCGCGAACGCCTCCAGGTAGTCGACCGCCTCGCTGGAGGTGCCGACCGCGGCGTAGTGCATCATCTGCGCCACCTGTTGCCCGCCTGGTGATTCCAGCAGCAGGTCCAACTCGTCCGCCGACAGGTTGCGACCAGCCGGGATCATGCGCTTCGCGCGCCGTCGCAGGGCGTCCTGCCTTCGCGCCTGCGCAGCCTCGGTCGTGTCGCCGACGATCAGGTTGACCGCCGCGATGACATGCGGCTCCCGCAACTGCTCCGAAGGCCGAAACTCTTCGCGATAGGCGGCCACAGCCTGCGTCAGCGCTGCCGGGGCGAAGTGCGACGCGAACGCGTAGGGGAGTCCCAACGCCGCGGCAAGTTTCGCGCCGAACAACGACGATCCGAGGATGTACAGCGGCACGTGGGTCCCCGCACCCGGCACCGCCTGGATGCCGGGTATGCGCGACTCGTCTCCGAGGTAGCTCTGGAGTTCCAGCACGTCGTCGGGGAACCGGTCAGCAGCACGAGGGTCGCGCCGCAGGGCCCACATCGTCTGCTGATCGCTGCCGGGTGCTCGCCCCAGCCCCAGATCGATCCGGCCCGGGTGCAGGGTCTCCAACGTGCCGAACTGTTCGGCGATGACCAGCGGCGAGTGGTTGGGCAGCATCACGCCGCCGGCGCCCACCCGGATGCTCGCCGTGTGCGCCGCGATGTGCGCGATCAGCACGCTGGTCGCCGACGAGGCAATGCTGTGCATGTTGTGATGCTCCGCGTACCAGATGCGCCGCAGTCCCAATTCTTCCGCCCGCTGGGCCAGACGCACGCTGGCCGCGAAACTGTCACGCGCCGTCTCGCCGCGGCCGATCTGTGCCAGGTCAATCAGGGACAACGGAACAGACGGGACAGACGGGACAGACGGCATCGACGGTTCGCTTTCGCTGCGGGAGGGTGACCGGCGCCAGCGACGGGGTCCGGGCACGTTCAACGTCCGAGCGTAGGTCATGCCCGCAAGCCGCCTGGGCGACCTCGCTTACCATCGTTACGTCGCATCGTCACGCCCCCGACCAGGAGCCACCCATGTACCTCGATGTCGCCGGAACCCGCGTCCCCGCCATCGGCCTCGGTACGTCAGGACTGACCGGTGACGTCGCCGAGGAGATGGTGCGACACGCTCTCGACGTCGGGTACCGCCACATCGACACGGCACAGATGTACGACAACGAGGCCGCCGTCGGACGTGGCATCGCCACCAGCGGCATCGACCGCGCCGAGGTGTTCGTGACCACCAAGGTCGGACGCGAGGTCGCCGACCGGGACGGTGTCCACCGCACCACGCGCGAAAGCCTGGATCGGCTCGGCCTGGATCACGTGGATCTGCTGCTCATCCACTGGCCCGCCGACGACCTCGTGCCCCTGGAGGAGACGTTGACGGCCCTGACCGAAGTCCGTGACGCCGACCTCACGGCCCATATCGGTGTGTCCAACTTCCCGTCGGCGATGCTCGACCGCGCCTTTGACCTCGCACCGATCATCACGGACCAGGTCGAGCATCACCCCTACCTGGCCGTCGATCCCATCCGCCACGTGCTGGACGATCGCGGCGGCTTCCTGACGGCTTATGCACCCATCGCCCGCGCGGCCGTCCTCGACGATCCGGTCATGGTCGGGATCGGCGAGGAGCACGGTGTCACGGCGGTCCAGATCGCTCTGGCCTACCTGCTGCAGAAGGGCAACACCGCGGTGATCCCGCGCTCCAGCAGACCCGACCGTGTCACCAGCAACCTCGAGGCAGCAGATGTCCGCCTCACGGACGATCAGATGGCACGCATCGACGGCCTGGCGCGGGGTGAGCGGTTGGTCGACCCCGCCACCGGCCCGACCTGGGACGCCGTCTGACGAATGCACCGCCTGACGAGCGCTTCGCCTGACGACCTCGTCGCCTGACGGCCTCGTCCCGTCGGGTCGTCGGCGGTCGGTGCCCGAACGGGTAGTCTGAACGGCCACGCCACGCATACCCGTTGATCTGCCTCTCATGGTCAGGTAACCGACCCGAAACGTCGGTGCACGAACCTGTGGGCGATCCGGATCGCCCTCTGCACGCCCCCTCTGTACGCCTTTGTTGCGGCCGGTCGAACGTACGCGTGAGCCCTCCCGACCACGCTTGTCACGGTGGACGACCGTGTCCGCCTGCACGCGCCCGGCCGGTCGGGGCACCCCCATCCTGACGAGGAGCCCCCCTGTGCACCACGCGCCGAGCCTTGTCCTGGCCACCGACCTCGATGGCACGTTCCTCGGGGGTGACGACACGCAACGCCGTGCCCTGTACGACGACCTGATCCGTCGCGCCGACGACGTTGTCTTGATCTTCGTCACCGGCCGCGACCTCGACTTCATCGCCGACCTGATCGCGCAGCCGGGAATGCCGCAACCGGATCTGGTCATCGGTGACGTCGGCACCACCGTCGTCACCGGCCGTGATCACACTCCGGTCGTCGACGTCCAGGCGTGGGTCGACGCCCAGTGGGGAGCGGCCAACGATCGGGTGCGCGCCCTGCTCGACGGCGAACCCGGCCTGGAGCTGCAGCCGGTCATGGGCGCACGGCGGGTCTCCTACTACTACGACCCGGCCACATTGCAGCCGTCAACCCTCGTCAAGGTCCGCGACGCCGGGTTCGACGTGATCACGTCCGCCGACACCTTCCTCGACGTTCTTCCCCGCGGCGTGGCCAAGGGCCCGACGCTGACCCGGCTCGTCGACACCCTCGACCTGCCCCGCGACGCCGTGCTGGTCGCCGGGGACACGTTGAACGACCTGTCGCTATTCCAGACCGACTTCCGGGGCGTGGCCGTCGGCAACTCCGAACCGCTGCTCGTCGACGCCATCGCCGATCTCCCGGCCGTGCATCACAGCGCGCTGCCCGGATGCGCCGGCATCGCCGACGCCATCGACCACTTCGGCTACTTCGCCGCCAGCCCCGTCTGAGACCTCCCGCTCACCGCCAACGCCCCATGCGAAAGGCTCCCGCCCACATGAATTCCGACCTGGTCATCGTCTACCACCGCCAGCCCTTCGAGGAGGTGGAGGTCGACGGCGTCACCCAGTACCGCGAGAACACCAGCCCCAACGGCATCGTGCCCACCCTCAAGAGCTTCGTCCAGACAGCCGACCACGGATCCTGGATCGCGTGGAAGCACGTCGCCGAGGAGGGCGACGAGGTCGAGGACCCGCGTGTCACGATGACCGACCGGCACGGCGACTACGAGGTCGTGCGGGTGGGGCTGACTCCTGACCAGGTCGAGAGCTTCTACCACGTCACCTCCAAGGCGGCGCTGTGGCCGGTGCTGCATTCCTTCGCCCTGCACTTCGATGCCCAGGCCGCCGACTGGGACACCTTTCGTGAGGTCAACCGACGCTTCGCCGAGGCCGCCTGCGCCGAAGCCAGCGACGACGCACTCATCTGGATCCACGACTACAACCTGTGGCTCGTCCCGGCCTTCATCCGCGAGATCAAGCCGGATGCGAAGATCGCGTTCTTCCACCACACCCCGTTTCCCTCGGCCGACCTGTTCGCCCTCCTGCCGTGGCGCGAGGAGATCGTCGACAGCCTCCTGGCCTGCGACATCGTCGGGTTCCACATCCCGCGCTACGCCGAGAACTTCGCCCAGGTCGCCCGCTCCCTCAGGGACGTCGAGGTAGCAGAGCGACTGGAGGTCGAACCCGGCCTGTCACCCCACGGTGCGGCCCTGTCCGAGCCCGAGGTCACGACCCGGTTGCGCCACGACGGTCACACCGTCCGGCTCGACGCGTGGCCGATCGGCACGAACCCCGCGCTGATCCAGAAGGTGCTGGCCGAGCCCGAGGCCGAAGAACGCCTGCAGCGCATCCGCACGGAACTCGACGGCCAGAAGCTCATCATCTCGGTCGGCCGGGTGGACTACACCAAGGGCACGATCGAAACGCTGCTGGCCTACGAACGCCTGCTGGAGCGGCGCCCCGACCTGCACGGCAAGATCAAGCTCATGGTCACCTCCGTCGCCGCAGCAACCGGCATGACCGTCTACGAGGACACCCGCGGCGAGATCGAACAGCAGGTCGGGCGCATCCACGGCCGGTTCGCCTCCCTGGGCTGGGGGCCGATCATGCTGTTCACGACCCCCGTCCCGTTCGAGGAACTTCTGCCCTACTACCGCGCCGCGGACATGTGTTGGATCACGCCGCTGCGCGACGGGCTGAACCTCGTCGCCAAGGAGTTCGTCGCCGCCCGTCGCGACGACGATCCCGGGGTCCTGGTGCTGTCGGAATTCACGGGTTGTTCGGTCGAACTACCTGACGCCGTCACCGCGAACCCCTACAGCTACGAGAGCCTGGACGCCGCCATCGACACCGCTGTCGACATGTCCGATGACGAGCGGGGCGAGCGCATGACCCGCCTCCGGCAGAGCGTCGACCACTACGACATCGAACACTGGGCCGAGCACATCTTCAAGCAGTTCTCCGCGTTGTCCACTGCCGACCTCACGGGCACATCGAGGTAGCCCGTCGCCACCGGTAGGGCGGATCGGGCCAACGTCGACAGGGTCCCGGGCACGCCCAGGGCCAGCACCAGCCAGGCGCCGACGCGGTTCCCGCGATGGTGTTCGTTGTCGCCCTGTTCGCTCGGAGTCACGCCGCTCCGGCGGGTCCGGACGTCGCCTGCTTCCGAGCTGCCTCCGTCGCCGTTCGGGGACACGCGCCTCCACCGTGCACTCTGGCCACGTTGGATCGGGGCCAGCATGCATTGCTACCGGGTCCTGAGGGATGGAACCTCGGAACGGACTGCGGCGCTCCCGCTGGAAGGGCAGTTGGCGGTGTCGACCCGGCTGCCGTTCGGGGAGCGCCGGTCGTTGGTCCTTGTGGCCGAAACTCTGCGAGGTATGCCGCATCTGGCGGCAGCCTGGCGGGCCGGAGCGGTGTCCCACGGAGAGTTGCGGTGGGGGTGGCGGTGGGCGAGGATGTGGTGTCGCTGACCAGGTTGACCCCCGCGACGTGTCTAGCGTCCGGGGGTCGTGGGCTGATAGCAGCAGCCGATGCAGATCGTATCCGTTCTCGAGGCCAGGGTCGATGCCTGGCTGGCAGCGGGCGGCCGGATCGAGATGCCGAGGCCGTCGTCATGTCCAGCGTGTGGGCACGGGTGGGTGATCTTTGATGGGACCTATGGGCGGCACACCCGCCGTGGGCGGGTGGCGATCCAGCGGGTGTGGTGCACCAACGACGGCTGTGGGCAGCGGTCGCATTCGCTGTTGCCGGACGTGCTGGTGTCCCGGCGGGTGGATCTGGCGTCGGTGATCGGGTGGGCGTTGGAGGCCGCCGCAGCCGGGGTCGGCCACCGTGCACACCCGCGACCAAGGCTGCCGGTTCCCCGCCTGCACCGCCGCGATTCACCACTGCGGCTTCCACCACGTCACCCCCGCGAACAGCATGGCCCCACAACCATCGACAACTTCACTAATCGCCAATATGCCCACGTCTACCTCGTGCTGGCCTTGCGGCTGCGCGCGATGGGCGAACGGTCTCCACCTTTCGGATAGCATCAGCTGATCCGGGCGTTTACATCTCGTATACGGTGGCCGATGATCCAGATAGAGGAACTGCTGATCTCGACCAGAGTGATTGACAAGCTCTGGGGCAAGCATCGAGTCCTGTCAAGCGAGTGCGTGCAAGCCTTCGCTGACGATCCGGATCGTGTGGCTGGTTGGGCCACCGAGAAGACCGGGAAGTACGGCAAGCGCCTGAAAGTCATCGGCGAGACATGGAGCGGACGGGAACTGACCGGATTTCTCTATCCGACTGATGACCCGACCGTTTGGCGGCTCTCCACCGCATTTGAGGAGGAGTGAGTGAGATGAACTCAGAGAAGCGTGAGCGTCGCCTGGCCAAGCTGAGCAAGGGCGAGGCGGAGGTGCAGGAGGTAGAGCTTGCTGCGCCGAAGAAGCGGAGCGAGTCCGTCGTCGTCTCAGTTCGCGTGCCGGCAGAGGTCGCGGACACCCTCGCGAAATGGGCTGAGGTCGAGGACAAAGCGACGGGAACGCTCGCCAGAGAGCTGATCGAGAATGGCCTGGCAAGAGAGCCTGGTGCGTCTATAGAACTCATGTCAACAGTGTTGGCTCGCTTGGTGTCGCGTTTCGAAAGCACCGGCCATTTCGCGACCTCGGTAGCTCACCGGGAAGTGAGTGACATAACGATGATGACGTCAGGGAAGGTCATTCACTTCATCGAGCCAAAGGCAACGGGCAAATGGTCGGAGGACAGGTCAGAGGCCAAGTCGCAAACGGCGTACGCGTTCTTTGAAAGCGGGTCACCACGTGCAACCCGAGTGAAGTTCGGGGGAACTCGATGAGTCTTCAATTGGAGCTTTTCCTGTTGTGCGAGGGCGCTACGTCGGACGCCCGTGGCCTTCTTGCCCTTGTGGGGGTCGGGCAGAATGTGATCGTGCCTAACGCGTTGCCAATCACCGCTACGCGAACGGTGGCGCTGCTTGTTCATGAGGAGAACGCTGAGAGCGGGACCCTGGCACCGGGCGTAGGTGTCGACGTCGAAGTCCAGGTCTTCACGCCGGAGGGGAACCTTGCTGGCAGCCTCTTTGAATCTCTGGAGGCAGGGGACAAGGGCTATCCGCAGGCTCCAAGTGGCGTGGGTTTGGTGGGCCAGTTGAAGTTCAAGATCTCCGAATCGGGACGCTACCGCGTGAAACTGAATCTCTCGACGACGGCTGATGATGAGCTTGAAGCTAACCGGTTCATCTACGTGGCGGGCCCCCCAGGGGAGGGCGCGCCGGAGGCGCGCTCTTGACTTGGATATGCAACATAAGTCGTAGGCGCTGATTGGAACCTGGGAGGCCTGTTCTGACCCGACACATCGGCTGTGTATGACCATCGTCGGGGACGTCAAGCTCCATCCCCGGCCGGCGGATGACCCGGGGACCGTCCCTATCGGCGTCCGACTCGCGGAAACCGGGGCAGAGATGAATCTCAAGAGCGCTGGTTCAAGACTCGGCGGCTGCTGTGTTGCTGACGTTCCCGGCCCGAGTGGGCCGAGATGTCATCATCCACATACTCGCCCGCGACCGGCCACCCCCGACGGTCCGCCTCGGCCCGGCAGTCCTCGACCTGGCGGCGCACCCCAAGAGCCTCCCCGGTCCGATCCTGGGAGATACGGGCGACAAAGGCCGCTGGACGCTGACCATGGACCCCGACGCCACCGTGACCGTCACACGCGGGGCCCGCCACGCAACCTCCCAACCACCCCACCGACGAACCCTCCACCCCGACTGACCCGGCAGCCCCCATGGCTACCGGGCCGTGGTCAGCGCCCCGGGAAGGTCGGTTGACGGCGGGATCGGGAGGCGTCCAGCCCCTCCTGCAGGTCCTGCGTGCCGTAGCTGGCGGCTTGGGCTGTGGCTTCGCGTTCGAGCGCCGTCTGGAGGTCATCCGTTTCGGTGTGGCGGAGGGTCTCGCGGAGGTCGCGAACCACAACGGGCGAGGCCGTGGCGATCTCCTCAGCGAGGGTCAGGGCGCGGGGAAGCACCTGGTCGTTCGTGACGTGCTCGAGGGCCATGCCGTAGCCCGCGGCGACATCGCCGGTGACGATGCGGCCCGTATAGAGCAGCTCGGCGGCGCGTTGCTGACCGACGATTCGGGGCAGCAGCCAGGTGCCGGCCATCCCCGGGTGCAGGCCGAGCTTGGAGAAGTTGAGTCCCACTTTTGCTTCGGATCCCAGGATCCGGAGGTCACAGGCCAGGGCGACGCACAGTCCCGCGCCGATCGCGTGGCCATTGATCGCCGCGATGACGGGAACCGGGATCGTCCGGATCGTCAGGAAGCGTTGGTAGAAGGACATCATGGTGTCGGTGGCGTCGAACCCGCCCTCACGGGTTCGCTCGGCGAGATCTTCCAGCATGCCGAGGTCGCCGCCGGCGGAGAAGGCGGGTGGAGCGCCCGTGATCACCACGGCCCGGACCGACGTGTCGTCGGCGAGCTCGCCACATCGTTCGGCCAGCGCATGACCCATGTCGGCGGTCATGGCGTTCATCCGGGGCGGATCGTCCAGGGTGAGCACCACGACGCCGTTGTCTCGGCGTTCCACGCGTACGGACATGGGCATCTCCAAAGGGGGTGGCGGCGGTTGGCACGACCCAGCCTACGGTTGGACACCGAGGGGAGCGGCACGGTAGGGTTGTTCTCAAGCAACGGCGCTTCCGCATCCGCGGGGCGTCGTTTTGTGCGTTCACTGCGAGCCCACCTCGAACGGTGTGTTCACGTCGAACTGCTGAACTCCGCCCCGCTGCAGTGTGGGAACCGTGCCGCGACATTCCCGTCGCCTGTTTGCCGAGGAGTCTGCCTGTGACCGCTACGCCTTCGTTCCCGTCCGCTGGTGCCCCGCGACCCGCCGCCGTGCAGGTGGACGCGCCACCCGCCGTCGGGCAGCACCTCGATGCTGCTGATCCTCGGTTCACGGGGTACGACGTCCGTGGGGAACGCGACGCGTGCGGCATCGGGTTCGTGACGCATGTGGACGGTGTGCCGCGGCGCAGCACGGTGACGATGGCGTTGCAGGGGCTGTCTGGCGTCAAGCACCGAGGCGCCGTTGCCGCCGACGCCAAGTCGGGGGACGGTGCGGGGATTCTGACGCAGATCCCACGTGAGCTGGCAGCCACGTGGGCCCAAGCCCTGGGCGCCGAAGACGTCGACGCACACCGCATCGGCATCCTCAGCCTGTTCCTGCAGCCCGGCGACGCACCGGAGGACGAGGCCGCACGACAGACCGTTCGCGACGCGGTGACCGAAGCCTGCGCAGCGCAGGACGTCGAGCTGGTCGGGTTCCGTGATGTGCCGACCGATCCGCACGCGATCGGCGCGATGGCGCGGCGCGTCCAGCCGGCGTTCGTGCAGGCGATCATGCTTCGTCCCGACGGTGCCGACGACGTCGAGGCTGAACGGGCCGCGTATCGGGTGCGTCGACAGGTCCGCAAGGCCAGCGAGGCCGGGGGGGCGCGGTACTACGCGGCGTCGTGCTCGTTCTTGACGGTGACCTACAAGGCGATGGCGGACGCGGACCAGTTGGACGGCTTCTACCCGGACCTGCAGGACGAGCGCTACACGTCGGCGCTGGCGATCTTCCACTCGCGGTTCTCGACCAATACCGCACCGACTTGGGAGCGCGCCCAGCCGTTCCGGATGCTGTGCCACAACGGTGAGATCAACACGATCGCGGGCAACGTGGCACTGATGCGGGCGCGTGAAGGGGAGCTCGGGCCTGGATCGCTGTCACTGGACGGCACCGACTGGGTGGATCCGGCCATGCTCGCGCCGATCATCGACCTGGATCAGTCCGACTCCGCGAAGCTCGACGGCGCCCTGGAACTGCTGGTTCGAGGTGGCCGTGACGTGCGGCACGCGCAGGCGATGCTCGTGCCCCAGGTGTGGGAGGGTGCGCGCGACGTCGATCCGGAGATCCGCGACTTCTACCGGTACCACAGCGGGTTGATCGAACCGTGGGACGGCCCCGCCGGGCTGATCTTCACCGACGGCCGACGCGTGGGTGCGACGCTGGACCGCAACGGGTTGCGCCCGCTGCGCTACCACGTGTGCGAGGACGGCACGGTGGTGGCGTCGTCGGAGGTCGGCGCCGTGAGTACCTCGCTGCCGACGGATCATGCCGATCACCACGGCAAGATCCGGCGCGAGCGTCTCGGCCCGGGCCAGATGCTGTGCGTCGACCCGGACGAGGGTGGCCTGCAGGAGGACCGCGAGATCAAACTGCGCCTGGCCAAGGGCGCGCCGTACGGCACGTGGTTGGAGCAGAACCTCGCGCCGGTCCGTGCGGGACACCCGATCGAGGGAGCGCCCGACGACCTGCGGCAGCGGCAGTTGGCGTTCGGCTTCACCAAGGAAGAGGTCATCTCGATCCTGCGGCCGATGGCCACCCAGGGCAAGGAGACGACCTCGTCGATGGGTGACGACACCCCCATGGAACCGTTGAGCAAGGTGCGCCGCCCCGTGTCTCACCTGCTCAAGCAGCGGTTCGCGCAGGTCACGAACCCGCCCATTGACCACTACCGCGAACACGAGGTCATGAGCTTGCGGACCTTGTTGGGCCCACGGCAGCCCCTGCTCACGGAGCGGCCGGAAGCGGCGCGGTTGGCGGAACTGGGGTCGTTCTTCCTCTACCCCGACGGCCTGCAGCGCATCGTGCTGGATCCGAACATCCCGTTCGCCGTGCAGGCCGTCGATGCGACCTTCCCCGTAGAGGAGGGGCCTGAGGGGCTGGAGGTGGCCCTCGAGCGTCTGGGCGTCGAGGCAGCGGACCACGTCCGCGCTGGTGCCGGGATCGTCGTCGTCTCGGACGTCGGCACCGACGAGGACCACTGCCGCGTCCCGATCCTGCTGGCGGTCGGCGCGGTCCATCAACGTCTGCTGGCCGACGGCCTGCGGACCAAGACGTCGTTGGTCGCGGAGACCGACGAGGCGCGCGAGACCCACGACATGGCCACGCTGTTGGGGTTCGGCGCCGACGCGATAGTGCCGCGGCTGGTGCTGCAGACGATCGGTGACCTGGCCGACGAAGGCCGGATCGGGGGCGACAACCCCTCGGCCAGCATCGCGCAGGAGCGGTACCGCAACGCCGCCGAGGACGGCGTGCTGAAGATCATGTCCAAGATGGGCATCTCGGTCCTGGACAGCTACCGCAGTGCTCAGATCTTCGAGGCGATGGGTCTGGGGCCCGACGTCATCGAGCGCTGCTTCGCCGGGGTGGTGTCCACGCTGGGTGGGCTGACCCTGGCCGACTTCGGGCACGACGTGCTCGAGCAGCACCGCGAGGCGTTCGACGCCTTCGACGTCGAGCCGACGGATGACGGCAAGCCGGCCAAGCTGCCGGACCTGCCGAGCCCGGGCATCATCAAGTGGCGTCGCGACGGCGAGTTCCACGACATGAACAAGCCGGTCATTGACGCCTTGCACGACGTGTTGGGACTCGGGCGCAAGCCGTCCACCGAGCCGTTCGTGCTGGACGGCGTGGGCGTCACCACCGAGGTCGACGGGACCACGGCACAGATCCTGCGAACCGCGATCGAACAGGGACGCGACGATCTGTATGAGGTCTTCTCCCAGGCGGTGCGGTCGCGGTCGGCCGCCTACCCGCGCGACTTCCTGACGCCGATTCCGGCCGGGGACCCCATCCCGATCGATGAGGTCGAGCCGGTCAGCGCGATCACGCGCCGCTTCTCGACCGGTGCGATGTCGCACGGCGCCCTGTCCGCGGAGGCGCACGAGACGCTGGCCGCCGGACTCAACATGATCGGTGGGCGGTCCAACTCCGGCGAGGGTGGGGAGGACCCGGCCCGGTTCCGGACGCGCGGAAGTGCGCTTGACCTCGACTGCCGGATCAAGCAGATCGCGTCGGGCCGCTTCGGCGTGACCCCGCAGTACCTGGCCAATGCCCAGATGCTGCAGATCAAGATGGCGCAGGGCTCCAAGCCGGGGGAGGGGGGCCAGATCCCGGGCCACAAGGTCACCGATGAGATCGCGCGGCTCCGGCACACCACGCCGGGTGTCACCTTTATCAGCCCGCCCCCGCACCACGACATCTACTCGATCGAGGACCTGGCCCAGCTGATCTTCGATCTGAAGCAGGTCAATCCGGAAGCCGAGGTCGACGTCAAACTGGTGTCGGAGGCTGGCATCGGTACCGTGGCCGCAGGCGTGGTCAAGGCGCTGGCGGACTCCATCCACATCTCCGGCAACGACGGAGGTACGGGCGCGTCGCCGCTGTCATCGATCCAGCATGCCGGGCTGCCCTGGGAACTGGGGTTGGCCGAGGTGCAGTACAGCCTGCGGGTCAACGATCTTCGCGGCAGGGTCAAGTTGCGGGTCGATGGCGGGTTCAAGACCGGTCACGATGTGTTGATGGCGGCGCTGCTCGGCGCCGACGAGGTGTCGTTCGGGACCGCCGCGCTGTTCGCCGAGGGCTGCATCATGGCCCGCGCGTGCCACCGTGATACCTGCCCGGTCGGCATCACGACGCAGCGCCAGGACCTGCGCGACAAGTTCGTCGGGACGCCGGAGATGGTTGCGGGCTACCTCACGATGGTCGCGGAGGAGACCCGGCGACTGATGGCGTCGCTCGGCCTGCGGACCCTGGACGAGGCGATCGGCCGCGTCGATCTGCTGCAGCGTCGCGACGATCTGGAAGGTCGCGCACAACGCATCGACATCTCGCCCCTGGTGGGCGAGCCCGGCGTCGGCGCGCGCCACTTCATCGCCCGGGAGCCGATCCAGGACCCGCGCAGTGAGCTCGGCGATCGGGTCTTCGAGGACGCGCTCGAAACGGTGTTCCTCGGCGGAATCGTCGAGTACACCTACGACATCACCAACGCCGATCGGACCATCGGCGCGCGACTGGGCGGTGCCGTCGGGCTCGAGTTCGGCGAGGAAGAGCCGCCCGGACTGGCGCGGTTGCGTTTCAGTGGATCGGCTGGACAGTCGTTCGGGGCGTTCACCAGCCGCGGTGTCGAGCTTGTCCTGACCGGTGAGGCCAACGACTACGTCGGCAAGGGCCTCGGCGGCGGCCGGATCGTCGTGCGGGCACCGGAGGACGACGCCGGCGACCCTGTCCTGGTCGGCAACACCGTGCTGTACGGCGCGACCGACGGGCAACTGTTCGTCGCCGGGCGTACCGGCGAACGGTTCGCGGTCCGGAACTCTGGCGCGACCGCGGTGGTCGAGGGCACCGGCGATCACGCGTGCGAATACATGACCGGCGGCACGATCGTGGTGCTCGGTCCCACCGGCAACAACATCGGAGCCGGTATGTCGGGCGGCGAGTGCTACGTGTACGACCCGCGGGGCGAGGTGCTCGCGCGTGTCAATCGGCAGTTGGTGGAGGCACGACGGCCGGATGGCTTCCAGTTGGAAGGTGTCCGCCAGTTGGTTCAGGAGCACGCGCAGCTGACGGGGTCGACCCGTGCGACGCGGATGCTCGAGGGATGGGAAGAGACCGCCGAGTCGTTCTGGCGGATCGCCCCGAAGACCGAACTCGAACGGGTGGCGTCATCGGAGAGTGCCGGGGCGAAGGCCGACTGACCGACGGCCTGGAGGCCGGGACGAGACGGGGGCGCACTAGCGGCGTTGGCCGATCGGCCGGGCACCACGTCCGGTCAGGCCGGATGATGAGTATCCTTCGGAAGGCCGAACGACGCAGGTGGGTCCTTGTCGCATCGTCCGGTGTGCAGCATCTTGCCCGATGCCATGCCTTCCACACCGTCCAAGGGTAACCGTGCTCCCTGCCGTCCATCGAACGCTGACGCGACCACGGGTCGTGCTGGTTGTCGTCATCGGCGTGATCGCCACGATCGCGATGCTGCCGACGCAGGCGGGTGCCCAGTCCCTGGACGAGATCCGCGGCAGCCTGGCCGAAACGCAGGAGCAGCAGGCCGCGATCGAGGAGCGCATCGCCGCCAACCAGGTGGCCCTGGAGGACCTGCTGGGACGGATCGCCGGGCTCGAGCAGGAGACCGAAGAGCTCGAACGCGAGGTGGCGGCCCACCAACGCAACATCGAGGAACTCGATGCGCTGGTCAGCTTCCGGGTGCGGGAAGCATTCAAGCACGGTGCCTCGATGGATCCGCTGTCGGTGCTCTTGAGCGGCGAGGACGCCTCCAGCGCGCTGGCCATGGCCAGCACGGTGCAGCGGCTGGTGTCGGGCGATCGGATCCGCAGCGAGGATCTGGCCGCGGCACGCGTGCGGGCCACCGCGGCCTCGGATCTGCTGGAGGAACGCACCGCCAGCCTGCGCGAGGCCGAAGCCGCGTTCGAGTCTACCGCGCAGGCGCTCACCGCGCACCTCGAGGAACTGCAGGCCCTCGAGGCAGCACTGACCGAACAGGAACGTGCCGAGCTGGCACGCCTGGAGCGGGAGCGGATCGAGCGGGAGCGTAAGGCGCGCGAGGCCCGCGAGGAACAAGCGGCCCGTGAGGCGGCGGCGCGTGCGGCCGCAAGCCGCAGTGCCAGCAGCAGCGGCAGCGGCGGCGGTGGCTCCGGAGGTGGCGGCTCAACTGCGTCCGCGCCGGCGCCGACGAGTTCTGGTGGCATGGCGTGTCCGGTCGACAGCTCCAGTTTCATCGACAGCTGGGGCGCCCCTCGGTCTGGCGGCCGATCACACCGGGGTACGGACATCATGGCGCCGCACGGCGTGGCGGTGCGCGCAATCACCGGAGGCACATGGCGTCACCAGCGGGTGGGTCGTAGTGCTGGCGTCTGGGGGATCCTGCGCGGCGACAACGGCGACCAGTACTGGTACATGCACCTGACCACGCACACCGTCGGCAACGGGGCGCGGGTCACGGCCGGTCAGCAGATCGCGACCAATGGATCGACGGGCAACGCCCACCCGAGCGCCCCGCATGTGCACTTCGAACGGCATCCGGGGGGCGGTTCGGCGGTGAACCCCTATCCCGTCGTGCGCAGCGCCTGCTGAACGACTCGCCGACCCGCCCGTGCCGCGTCGTGGTTCGATGGTTCACCGCGTGAAGCGGTACGTTGCAGGGAGGCGGTCCTCGGTGCATGTCAGCCGTGCACGGGAGCGCAAAGTGCGGGGACGAAGTGGCGCGCCCCAGGTGCGCGGAAGGAAGCGACGATATGGCCAGCGACGTCGGAGCCGACGTAGCCGAACGGACCCATGTACAGCTGTCGAACGCGGTCGTGCGCTTCGCCGGTGACTCCGGTGACGGCATGCAGTTGGCGGGCGACCAGTTCACCAACCAGACCGCCATCGCCGGGAACGATCTGGCCACGCTGCCGGACTTCCCAGCGGAGATCCGGGCACCTGCCGGCACGCTGGCCGGCGTGAGTTCGTTCCAACTCCACTTCTCGGACCAGGACATCCACACCCCGGGCGACGCGCCCGACGTGCTCATCGCGATGAACCCCGCGGCGCTGATGAAGCACCTCGGCGCGTTGAAGTCCGGCGGCACGCTGATCATCAACACCGATGCCTTCTCCGACCGGAACCTCACGAAAGCCGGCTACGACGACGACCCTCGGGAAGACGGCACGCTCACCGACTACCAACTCCACGAGGTCGGGCTCACCTCATTGACGCTGCGCGCGCTCGAGGAACAGGTCGAGCGCGGGGAGCTCAACAAGAAGGAAGCCGAGCGGTGCAAGAACATGCTCGCACTCGGGCTGGTGTCGTGGATGTTCTCGCGGCCCATCGAAGAGACCGAGAACTGGCTCGAAACCAAGTTCGCGAAGAAGCCCGAAGTGGCTGCGGCCAACGTGACGGCGCTGCGGGCCGGCTGGAACTACGGCGAGACCACCGAAGCCTTCGTCTTCACCTATGAGGTCAAGGCCGCCAAGCTCCCGTCCGGCCGCTACCGCAACATCACGGGAAACCAGGCGTTGTCCTACGGGTTGGTCGCGGCCAGCGTGCGTTCGAAGTTGCCGTTGTTCTGCGGCTCGTACCCGATCACCCCGGCATCGGACATCCTCCACGAGCTGTCCCAACTCAAGCGGTTCGGGGTCAGCACCTTCCAGGCAGAGGACGAGATCGCAGCCATGGGGTCGGTCGTCGGCGCTGCGTTCGGTGGCGCTCTGGCGGTGACAGCGTCGTCCGGCCCGGGGATCGCGCTGAAGGCCGAAGCGATGGGCCTGGCGATGATCACGGAACTGCCGTGCCTCATCGTTGACGTCCAACGGGGTGGTCCCTCGACCGGCCTGCCGACCAAGACCGAGCAGTCCGACCTCTTCCAGGTGCTGTTCGGGCGGAACGGTGAAGCGCCGATCCCGGTCGTCGCGGCCAGCTCGCCGGCGGACTGCTTCCACGCTGCGATTGAGGCGGCACGCATCGCGCTGACCTACCGCACCCCGGTCGTGCTGCTGTCGGATGGCTACCTCGCCAACTCTGCTGAACCATGGCGTCTGCCGGCGGTCGATGACCTGCCGGACCTGTCCGCGGACTTCTCGTTCACCACGGAGCCCAACACGCCGGACGGCGGTTTTCTGCCGTACCTGCGTGATCCGGAGACGTTGGCACGCCCGTGGGCGTTGCCCGGCATCGCCGGGCTGGAGCACCGCATCGGCGGTATCGAGAAGGAAGACGGCAGCGGCCACATCAGCTACGACCCGGCCAACCACCGCCGGATGACCGAGCTGCGCTACGAGCGCATGGACAAGATCGCCGACGGGCTGCCGCCGACCGAGGTGGTGGACCCGTCCGGCGAGGCGGATGTCCTCGTCCTCGGCTGGGGCTCGACCGAAGGGCCGATCCGGGCTGCCTGTCACGATCTGCGGGCCCGCGGCCGGAAGGTCGCCCGAGCCCACATCCGTCACCTCATGCCCCTACCGAAGGACCTGCCGGATCTGCTGCGGTCGTACGACACGGTGATCCTGCCGGAGAACAACATGGGGCAGCTGGCGATGTTGCTGCGAGCCAAGACGCTGGTCGACATCAAGTCGTACAACCGCGTGACCGGACAGCCCTTCTCGGCCACGGAACTGATCGATGTCATCGAGACCCTCGGATGGGGGGAGTCGGCGTGACCACCAACGACAGCAAGCTGACCAAGAAGGACTTCACATCGGACCGCGAGGTCCGCTGGTGCCCGGGATGTGGCGACTACGCCATCCTCGCGACCGTGCAGACGCTGCTCCCGGAGCTCGGCGCACGTCCGGAGTCGACGGCGTTCATCTCCGGGATCGGGTGTTCGTCCCGCTTCCCGTACTACATGGACACCTACGGCTTCCACACGATCCACGGCCGCGCGCCGGCGGTGGCGACGGGACTGGCCATCACCCGTCCGGACCTGGATATCTGGGTCGTCACGGGTGACGGGGACGGGCTGTCCATCGGTGGGAACCACCTGATCCATGCGCTGCGGCGCAACGTCAACCTGAAGATCCTGCTGTTCAACAACGAGATCTACGGGCTGACCAAGGGCCAGTATTCACCGACCTCGCCGTTGGGCTCGGTCAAGAAGTCCACGCCGATGGGCTCGATCGACCGGCCACTGAACCCCGTCAGCCTCGCGCTCGGTGCGGAGGCGACCTTCGTCGCCCGCAGCATCGACACGGACCGCAAGCACCTGTCGGGGGTGCTGGAAGCCGCCTACAACCACCCCGGTGCCGCATTCGTCGAGATCTACCAGAACTGCAACGTGTTCAACGACGGCGCGTTCATGGCGATCAAGGACAAGGACCAGAAGGACCACAACCAGATCCGCCTGGTCGACGGCGAGCCGATCACCTTCGGACCCGACGGGGAGAACGCTGTCGTGGCCCGGGGTGACGGGTCGATGAAGATCGTCCCGACCGAAGATGCCGGGGACCGGGTCGTCATCCACGATTCCAAGAAGCCGGAGCCGACCACGGCCTTCGCGCTGGCGCGGTTGTCGCACAACCCGACCGGTCCGACCCCGATCGGAATCTTCCGAGACGTGGAACGACCCGTCTACGACGTCTCGCTGCGGGGTCAGGTGTCCCAGGCTCGCGCTGAGCAGGGCGAGGGCTCGCTGCAGGATCTGCTCGAATCGGGCAACGTCTGGGACGTCGTCAACTAGAGCCCGTGGGACAGCAGCAGCTGCCAACGGACACCCCGGCGCGACAACGCCTGGTGCATGACCTGCTCGGGTGGGGGCAACCCCGCCCGAGCGTGGATCCCCGTGCGGTAGCGGATCTCCGCCGCTTCCTGGATGCCGAGTTGGGGGGTATCGGCGGCCTGGTGGAGGCGGCGGCGTCCCAGCGGGGCGGGCACGTGCTGGTCACCAAGACCCGGTTGGATCGTTTGGTCTGCGACGGGCTGCAGCTCGACCCCGTGCCGTTCGAACACACGCGGGCCAGTGTGCGAGGCATCCTCGGCCATGCCGTCGTCGAGCAGGACCTCGACGACGCGCGCCGCGACCCGACGAATGTCGTGGTCGCGCAGGTGTGGCAGGCGGAGGCCAGCCGCCGCCCGGGGGATCCCGCATCACTGTCGGCGTGGATGAACCGGCAGCCCACCGAGGATGCCGCCGATCTGCAGGACGAACTGACCGACCTGCTGGACGGCTTTCGTGAGGTGTGGCCGCCGCTGCCTGCCGACTACGTCGACGTGCGGACCGAACAGGCCATCGATGTTCCTCTCGCAGACGGTCGGGTGCAGCTGTTCGGCCGGCCGGACCTGATCGCCGACAGTCGGCGGCGAGATGATCGGGCGCGTTCGCTCGTCGTCGACCTCAAGACCGGTCGGCCACGGTCGGAGCACGACCGTCACGAACTGCGCTTCTATGCCCTGCTCGTGACGTTGGCGCAGGGACATCCACCGTTTCGTTGGGCGACCTACTACGTGACCGAGGGACGCCACGAGTCCGAGGATTACCGGCCGGACGTCCTGCTCGCGACGGCTCGCCGTGTGATCGACGGTGTTCGGCAGCTGGTCCGGCTCGAACAGCGGGACGGGGAGAACGGCGACGACGACCTGCAGCTCCGCGGAGGCGGTTGGTGCTTCATGTGCCAGAGGGAGGCTGACTGCGACGTGGCCGCGGCGGCGCGAGCGGAACGGGCCGTGTGGGATGCCGAGTAGGTGTCACACCCGGCGGGCATGATGCCTGCATGACCACCACACCGATCCGACCCTTCCGCACGCCGGTGCGCGGCCACGCGTTCGCGCCGAGGCCCCCCGACACGTCCGGGCCCATACCCGGGCAGCTCGCGCGCCTGATCCGTGAGCCGGGCAATCCGGCCGACCCCTATGCGGTCGGTGTGTGGGTTGCCGACGCACGGGGCAGGTGGCGTATCGGTTACCTCGATCGGGGCGTAGCGGCCCGGCTGGCGCCGCGATTGGACGATGGTGCGGAACTGGCCGTGCAGATCGACGGGTGGACCAGCGAACCTGACGGTCGGTGGCAGCGTCCGGTCGTGGTCGTCGTT
>JBDNIX010000157.1:0-2644 GCA_041688045.1 Nitriliruptoraceae bacterium | reverse complement strand
GTAGCCACCGGTGACGGGGATCGTAACCTGGCCACGTCGCTGACGCGCTACTACGCGGAGACAGGGTGTCCGCCGGGGTTCTGGCTCGGCTCGGGCCTCCACGGCCTCGGAGCCGGTCAGCTGCGGCCGGGCGACGAGGTCACCGAAGCGCAGCTCGAACTGTTGTTGGGGCTGGGCCGTGACCCGATCACGGGCGGAGTGCTGGGAGAGCCGTACCGGCGGTTCGCCGGCGTCGAGTCTCGCATCCGGGCCCGGATCGACCGTCTGGACCGAGACCTGTCGGTGGATGAGCGCGCCGCCGCGATGACCGCCATCGAGGCCGAGGAAGCCGCTCGTCCGACCCGCCGTGCGGTCGCGGGCTACGACTACACGTTCTCGGTGCCCAAGAGCGTGAGCAGCCTGTGGGCGGTGGCCGACGGAGGGACCCAGGCGCTGATCGTGGCCGCGCATCACGCGGCGGTTGCGGACGTGATTGCGTTGATGGAGCGCGACGTTGCTGCCACTCGGATCGGGACGCGCGGCCCGGCCGGCGCGATCGCACAGGTCGAGGTGGCCGGGGTGATCGCAACCACCTACGACCACTACGACTCGCGTGCGGGCGATCCGCAGTTGCACACCCACGTCGTGATCTCCAACAAGGTGCAAGGTGTCCACGACGGCAAGTGGCGCACTTTGGACGGCCGCCCGATGCACGCAGCGGTCGTGGCCCTCTCGGAGCACTACAACGCCGTGCTAGCCGACCACCTCACCCGAACGCTCGGGCTCGGATGGGACCGACGGGAACGGGGTCGGAACCGCAACCCGGCCTGGGAGATCACCGGCGTCCCCGACCAGCTGATCGAGACGTTCTCGTCGCGGTCCCGTGCCATCGAGGTCGAGAAGGACCGGCTCATCGCCGCCTACGTGACCAGCCACGGTCGAGAGCCGTCCACAACCACGATCATCAAGCTCCGCGCGCAGGCCACGTTGGCGACCCGGCCCGACAAGACCATCGCGTCGCTGGCCGAGCTGACCGCCGAGTGGCGTGCCCGCGCCAGCGTGGTCCTCGGCACCGACGCGCCCACCTGGGCCACCCACCTGCTTACCGCGGATGAGCGACCGACGGTGTTGCGCGCTGACGACCTTTCCCTCGACACGCTGGCCGAGGTCGGCCGCACCGTGGTCGAGATCGTCGGGGAGAAGCGTTCGACGTGGCGACGGTGGAACCTGCACGCCGAGGCATCCCGTCAGACGATGGGCCTGCGGTTCGCCAGCACCGCTGACCGTGAAGCCGTGCTCGGACTCATCGTCGACTTCGCCGAGCAGGCATCGTTGCGGCTCACCCCGCCCGAGCTGGCCACCTCGCCGGTGACGTTCCAACGCAAGGACGGAACCAGCGTGTTCCGGCCGAAGCATTCGACCGTGTTCTCCTCGACCGAACTGTTGGCTGCCGAGGACCGCCTCCTCGACCTCGCGACCGCCACCACGGCACCGACCCTACGGCTGGACCTCGTCGAACGGATCGCCCGGCGCCCGGACCGCGAACGACGTGTGCTGGCAGACGATCAGATTGCGGCGCTGACCGCCGTGGCGCTGTCGGGCCGGGTCGTGGATGTCCTGGTCGGCCCGGCCGGAGCCGGAAAGACCACCGCGATGAACGCCCTGCGCCGGGCGTGGGAGAGCGAGCACGGCACCGGCTCGGTGGTCGGGTTGGCGCCCTCGGCGGCTGCCGCGCAGGTCCTCGCCGACGATCTCGGCATCGGGACCGAGAACACCGCCAAGTGGCTCTACGACCACACCGCCAACGGCACGGGCTTCCGGGCGGAGCAGTTGGTGATCGTGGACGAAGCCTCGCTTGCAGGCACCTCGACGCTGGATCGCATCACCCGCCACGCCGCCGAAGTCGGGGCCAAGGTCCTGCTGGTCGGCGACTGGGCACAGCTCGCCGCCGTCGAGGCCGGCGGCGCGTTCGGGATGCTCGTGCGCGACCGCGACGACGCCCCGGAGCTGGCCGACGTCCGCCGCTTCCACCACGACTGGGAACGCCACGCCTCCCTACGGCTCCGCATCGGCGACGCGGCCGTGATCGACACCTACGACGCGCACGGTCGTGTCCACGACGGCGACACCGACACCATGCTCGACGCTGCCTACCGGGCGTGGCTGGACGATCTGGCCGCGGGCCGATCGAGCGTGATGATCGCCGAGACCATCGAGACGATCATTGCGCTCAACACACGAGCCAGATCGGATCGAATCACCGCCGGACACGTCGACCCGGCCGGCGAGGTCCGGTTGCACGACGGTACCGACGCTTCCACCGGTGATCTGGTCATCACGCGTCGCAACGACCGACGTCTGCTCACCGGCAGGGGGTGGGTGCGCAACGGTGACCGCTGGACGATCAACGCCACCCACGAGGACGGGTCGGTCACCGTGCGCCGCGACGGTCACCGCCGCGGCACGTCGGTGCGGCTGCCCGCCTGGTACGTCGACGAACACGTCGAATTGGCCTACGCCGTCACCGCCCATCGCGCCCAAGGCTCCACGGTCGAGACCACCCACACGCTCGTGCGACCCACGATGACCCGCGAGACCCTCTACGTCGCCATGACCCGCGGCCGCCACGCCAACACCGCCTACGTCGCCACCGACCAGCCCGACG
>JBDNIX010000015.1:0-6679 GCA_041688045.1 Nitriliruptoraceae bacterium | reverse complement strand
ACCGGTGGCAGGTCGCGGTTGACCAGGCAGTGACTGGCGATCACCGACCCGTCTCCGACATCGACACCCCGCAGCACGCTGGCCTTCTCCCCCACCCACACGTCACGGCCGATGCGGGTCGGGGTGGTCACGATGCCCTGATCCTTGATCGGGACATCCAGCCGGTCGAAGCGGTGGTCGAAGTCGCAGACGTAGATCCAGTCGGCCAGGATCGTCGCATCACCGACCTCCACGTCGAGGTAGCAGTTGACGACATTGTCCCGTCCCATGACCACCTTGGCGCCCAGGGTGAGCTGCCCCTCGTGCGCACGTAGCTTGTTGTCGTTGCCGATCCAGCACCACGGCCCCACCACCAGGCGCCCGTGGCCCGGGCGGGCCCGGAACTCGACGCGCTTGCCGGTGAAGACCATCCCCTGGAACTCGATGCGCTGACCGGTGGCGAGTGCCCGGCTGCGGTGCCAGGCGGCTCGTCGGTACAGCCGCCAGTACTGCGGCGTGTACATCCGCCGTTCGACGGCCGTGCGGATCGACTCGCGCCACCCCCAGCGCGGGTAGCGCAGCCGCATCGGTGGACGCCGCAGGTATGCGGGTATCCCCGCCTCCGCCAGAAGGTCGTCGCCGAGTCGGGACGCGCGAGCCGCCGCCTCCCGCCCGATCTCCGCCCTGACCATCGCGTCGGTGTGCTCCCGACGAGCGTCCGCGGCGGCCACCTCGATGTCGCTGGCGGACGGCAGGTCGCCGCCGCGCGAACCGGTCACGTCGCCGGGCGCGCCGGTCACGTCGCCGGGCGCGCCGGTCACGTCGCTGCGTCGGCCCGGGTCGTCCATCGGGTCGATCGCATTCCTCACGTCCGGTAGGGCTTCCGGGCGTGCAGGATGAGGTTGTAGAACAACTCGCGGGGCACGAACCGCGCCAGCAACCGCTCGTCCAGAGCGGTCAACTTCAGGTAGCCGTTGTACGCCGCGAACGCCCACCGCGCCCCAAGCACGTCCGGCCGGGTCGATCCCTCGATCGTACGCACGGCCCAGCCGAACCAGTTGGCGGTCAACTCCTCGGTGACGACCTGCACCTCGGTGAGCCCCACCAACCGTGCGAGATGTTCCACGTCCTTGGGCCGGAAGGTGTGCAGGTCCACCTCGTACTCCAACCCCGCCAGCGTCTGGTCCGCCGCGGACGCGCCGGCTTCGTGCAGCGACGGTTTGCGGACCTTGCGCAACCCCGGCAGGGCCGTGACGGCGCGGAAGGTCCGGTAGGTGCTGTTCTTCACCAGCCACGACACGCGATCGCCGATCTCCGTCGGCTCGCCGGCGATCACCAGCGTGCCGCCGGGCCGCAGCACGCGATGCATCTCGCGGATGGCGGCGCCGGGCACCGGTAGATGGTGGATGAACGCGTGCCCGACGACCAGATCGAAGCTGTCGTCGTCGTAGGGCAGTGCTTCCGCGTCCCCCTGGCGCGTGGTGATGGTCAGCCCGTGTTCGCGGCCGTTGCGCTCGCAGACCTCCAGCATCCCCGGCGAGATGTCCGTGGCCTCCAGATCGGCGTCGCCCAGGCAGCCACCGAGCGCCAGGTTGATCAGAAAGAATCCAGTGCCGGCACCGACCTCGAGGACCCGGTCGAATCCGGCACCTTCCGGCACGACCTTCCGGAACCGGTCCCGCGCGTAGATGATGCAGCGCTCGTCGTACGAGATGGAGAACTTGTCGTCGTAGGTCCGCGCCTCCCAGTCGTGGTAGGCGACCTGCTTGGCCTTGACATCCATGCCGGCGACGTCGACCGGCGGGTCATCCGGCGTGGTGGGGTCGCCCGCCTCCGGGTCGGGGACCGCCCGCAGGGTCGGGCCGGTGGGCTCAGCGGACATCGAAAGCTCCTAGCGGCCGGTGAAGTCGGCGTTGCCGGGTCCGTGTTCGAGAAAGCTGGCGATGCCGGTGTGCGCATCGTCGGTGGCGAAACACTCGGCGAACAGTTGGCGTTCCAGCCGCAGGGCCTGGTCGAGTGGCATTTCCGTGCCGTCCTCGAGCGCCCGCTTGGCCAACCGCAGGGCAAAGGGACCGGCGGCATAGCGCGCGGCGGCCTCGACCGCCCGGTCGTAGAGGTCGTCGACCGGGAAGACCGCGTCGACCAGCCCGATGCGTTCCCCTTCGACCATGTCGACCATCCGGCCGGAATACACCAGTTCCTTGGCCTTGGACAGCCCGACGAGTCGAGGTAGCCGCTGCGTACCGCCCGCTCCGGGGATCAACCCCAGCAGGATCTCCGGCTGCCCCATCTTGGCGTTGTCCGCCGCGAACCGGAAATCGCAGGCCATCGCCAGCTCACAGCCGCCACCCAACGCGTACCCGCTGATCGCCGCGATCGTGACCATCGGCGCGCGAGCCAGCACCTCGAGACTGCGGTGCAGGACCTGACCGGCGTCGGTGGCGCTCTGGTAGGTCCAGTCCAGGAATTCCTTGATGTCGGCGCCGGCCGCGAAGACCTTGGACCCACCCCAGACGACCAGCGCCCCGACGTCGTCACGATCGATCGCTTCGGTCGTGACCGCTTCGATCTCGCGCCAGACCTGGATAGCCAGGGCGTTCATCGGCGGCCGGTCCAGGCGCAGCGTTCCGACGCGTCGCTCCGTATCGACCTCGAGGTGGACGTAGTCACCCACGGCTGCTCCTTGCGACCGGCGACGGGGAACGTTTCCCGAGCCTAGCGTTGATCCACGGGTCGCCCGCCGGTGACCGAGTCGCGTTGCGGACGTCGGGTCCGCGTCAGAGGCACCGACCCGAGGCGCTGGTGGCGGGGCCGGCCAGGACCGCATCCAACTCGGAGGGGGCCAGGGCGTATGCGGTCGTGGCACGATCGGGCGAGATGGCGAAGACGATGCCGACGACGTCCCCGTTCGAATCGATGACGGGCGATCCCGAGTCGCCCTGTCGCAACTCCGCCGCGAGGAAGACGACCTCGCGTTCCGCCACGCGCTGGCGGTAGATGTCGCGTCCGGTCGTGGTGCGTTTCCCCCGCACCGACACGGCCGCGACCCGGGGTGCATCCTGCCCGCCCGGATACCCGATCGACGCACCATCGCCGTCGTCGACCACGGGACCGATAGCCAACGGTGCCTGGCCGAGGTCCGGTACCTGCAGCACCGCGAGGTCGCGATCCGGATCGAACCGCACGACGCGGGCGTCCCGGACCTGCCCGTCCGGCCGACGAACCGTCACCGTGTCGGCGCCCGCCACCACGTGCGCATTGGTCACGACCAGGTCCTCTGCGGCCGTCCAGCCCGATCCGACGTAGCGGCGTCCGCAGCCGCTGCTGTTGACCCGGACCGTGGAAGCCGTCACGGACTCCACGATGCCGGGGGGGACGGGGATCTCCGACGGCGGCGGTCCCGTGTCCGGTGCCGGGCGCAGATCGTCGAAGACGTCCGGAAAGCGGCTCTGATCAACGAGGTTGGTGAGCGCCCCGATCGCGTCCGGGGGCGGGGGTGTCAACACCTGGACCCCGGCGAGGACCAGGGATCCCCGGACCTGCGAGGACAACGCGCCCGGTACCAGGGCGGCCGCCGGGATGAGCAACCACAGCACAACACCGAGCACCACCACCGCAGCCACCAACCCGGCGGCCCGGTCGAGGCCACGGAACGGCGTGCCTTCGATGACGCGTGCCAGACCCATCCCGATGCGTTGGAACACCGCCGACAGCACCGCCACGACGATGCTCAGGGTCGCCACAGCAACCAGGAATCGGGTGACCGGCGACCCGCCTTCGAAGAACTCCAGGACGACCGGTACGGCGAAGAAGGAGACCACCATCCCCGCCAGCAGGCCGATCCACCCCGACAGGCGCGCTACGAGCCCAGCGCGATACCCGCCCGCCGCGGTCACCACGAGGGCGAGGACCAGACCGACATCCAGCAGGTTGAACCCGAGGACGGAGGTTTCGAGGAACGCCATAGCCGCGCACCGTACTGGCCCCAGGCTGGGCCGAACGGACGGTGCCGGGGCTCAGTGCAACGTCCGCAGCCTGGCTGCCAACTCCTCCAGGCTGGCCAGCGTGTGGCCGGCCAGCAGCACGTCCACGTGCGGAAGCGCGGCAGCCATGCCGCGTTGGGTCGGCACGAACCGCTCGTCGCCCGCCAGTGGGTTGACCCAGAGGATGCGGTGGGCATGACGGCGAAGCCGGGCGAGGCTGGAGGCGAGCAGTTCGGGATCACCACGCTCCAACCCGTCCGAGCAGATGACCACGACCGCCCCGCGGAGGATGCCCCGACGACCCCACACGCGGACGAGTTCATCCAACGACGCGCCGATGCGCGTCCCACCGTCCCAGTCGACGACGCGCTCGGCCGCCGCGGCGATCGCCCGGTCCGGATCCCGTAGCGCGAGGGCGTCCGACAGCCGCGTCAGGCGCGTGCCGAACGCGAACACCTCGACGTGGCTGGACGGGTCCCGCTCGGCGGCGCGACGAGCCGCAAGCGCGAACCGCAGCATCACCCGTGCGTGGTCGGCCATCGATCCGGACACGTCCAGCACGACCACCAACCGACGGGGCTGCCGACGGCGTCGACGCCAGGCACGGTCGATCAACTCGCCGTCCGTGGACATCGCACGTTCGAGGGTTCGGCCCAGGTCCAGGTCGGCGCCGCGGCCGGGTTGGAGCCGTCGTGACACGCGATGGGGCAACGCGACGCGCAGTTCTTCCAGCAGGCGATCGATGCGATGACGTTCGTCGTCGGTGACGTCGTCGAATCGGCGGGCACGTAGCCGTTCGCGCTCAGAGGCGATGGCGCCGGCCTGCAGCGTCTCGGTGCCCGGCTGTGCCGGGTCCCCGTCGCGGTCCGATGAGGCGTCCAGGCCCGCGGGCTCATCGTCCTTCGAGGATCCGTCGTCGATGCCCCCCGGCACAGACGACCTGGCGTCGTAGCGGGCGAAGACCCGGTCGTACACGGCCACGTGCTGCGGGCTGCTGATCAGACACGTTCGTCCCGCGGTGTACCGGTCCCGGCGGTCGTCGTATCCGAGTTCCATCAGCGCCTGCGTGCACGCGATGACCTGTCCCGTGCCGATCGGGACCCCCGCCCGTCGGAGGACGTCCGCCAAGCCCACGGACCAGGACCGGGCCGACCCAGCGCCGTCGGAGCTCACGACGCGAGCAGCTCGTCGACCGCGCCGCGCACGGCCTGGAGATCGTCACGGTCCTTGACGACCACGCCGAGCGAGTCGATGACCGCATCCCGGTCGATCCGTCCCGCGTCGGCATCGCCCAGCACCCGCGCCCAATCGATGGTCTCCGCCACCCCGGGCGGCTTGTACAGCCCCAGGTCGCGCAGCGACGCCACGAGCTGGGCCACGCGGCGTGCCACATCGACCGACACCTCCGGCGCCCGGGCCTGCACGATCGCCGTCTCCCGTTCGACGTCGGGATGATCGATCCAGTGATACAGGCACCGCCGCTTCAGTGCGTCGGACAGCTCCCGCGTCCGGTTCGACGTGACGATCACCACCGGACGCGATGGCGCACGGATGGTCCCGAGTTCGGGGATCGAAATCTGGAAGTCGCTGAGCAGTTCCAGCAGGAACGCCTCGAATTCATCGTCCGCGCGATCGACCTCGTCCACCAGCAGCACGGCTTGATCCCCCAACCGCAGCGCCTTCAGCAGTGGCCGGGCCAACAGGAAGCGCTCGCTGTAGAGCTGACCCTCGACGGGACGTTCGCCCGACGCCTCCATCGTCCGGAGGTGCAGGAGCTGTCGCGGGTGGTCCCAGGCGTAGAGCGCCTGGGACCGATCGAGCCCTTCATGGCACTGCAGCCGCACCAGGTCCGACCCGAGCACGTCCGCGAGGCACCGCGCAGCTTCCGTCTTGCCGACGCCGGCGTCGCCCTCCAACAGCAGCGGACGACCCAGGCGCAGGGCCAGGTGGAGCGCGGTGGCCAGTCCACGGTCGGCCAGATACCGGCGGGTGGCCATCGCCTCACGCAGAGCCGCCACGTCCGCAGGCCGATCACGTGACGAAGCGATGGCTGCAGGCCGCGACACCGCGTCTGGATCCGTCGTCGGTTCCGGTTCGGGCTGTCCACTCACCACGATCGTCCTCTCCTGCTCGGTCCGTCCGACCATCGCCTACGATTTTGGCGACGGTAGCCGCCACCGGCAGGAGCCATCATGAGCTCGGCCCACGGGAGCGAACCACACGATGGGCACGACCACCACGAACACGGGCCCGGATGTGCCGCCGCACACGGTGACGGTCCGGATCCGGCCGGCGACGATCGCGAGGTCGTGGCGGTGTACGGCTCCGACGTGGCTGCCTACCTGCTGGCCTGGGGGCGCGAGCTGGGATTCCGGACCGTCCTCGTGGAACCGGATCCTGCTCGCGTGACGCTGGCCCACCGGGCAGCCGCGGATCTGGTCGTCACCGATCCCTCGCAGCTGGTCGTGACCGACCGGACCGACATTGTCGTGACCGACCATCATCGGGATGACCTCGGAACGGTCATGGCGCCGCTGGTGGTGGCCGGACCCCGCTGGATCGGCATCATGGGCTCGCCGCGCCACGCCGGGCCCCATGGGCCCGCACTGCGAGCTGAGGGGCTGGACGAGGACCTGATCGGCATGGTCCGGCGTCCGATCGGCCTGGACATCGGCTCGCGGACACCGCCGGAGATCGCCCTGTCGACCCTGGCCGGT
>JBDNIX010000014.1:0-2881 GCA_041688045.1 Nitriliruptoraceae bacterium | reverse complement strand
TTTCTTGCCGACGCACCGCACGGCGTGCCTGCTCTCACAGATCTACCGTCTCTGCTCGATCTCGCGGACCGTGCCGAGCGTGACGCGGCGACGTTGCCTGATCTGCACAGGCTCATCCATGCGGGCGGCTCACTCGGCGGGGCCCGCCCCAAGGTGCACGTGACCGCACCGGACGGCACGCTGGCGCTCGCGAAGTTCCCGTCAGCCGAGCGGGACACCTGGGATGTGATGGTGTGGGAATTTGTGACACTTCAACTGGCCGACGCGGCGGGCATCGCTGTGCCCCCATCGGAGCTTCTTAGTCTGAAGGAGCGCCGGGTGCTGGTGGTCCAACGTTTCGACCGACGCTACGGAACCGCAGGCGTTTCACGCATTGGGTATGCCTCGGCGATGACGATGCTGGAGGCCTCAGACGGCGACGGGGCGTCGTACCTCGACATCGCGGCAGTCATCGAGGAGCGGTCAGACCGCGCCACCAAGGATCTCGAGCAACTGTGGCGCCGCATGCTTTTCTCTGTGCTGGTCGGCAACACCGATGACCACCTCCGTAACCATGGCTTTCTCCACGTGCCCGGTCGCGACGCCTGGCGTCTGAGCCCGGCATTCGACATGAACCCCGATCCCACACCGGGACCCAAGCATCACGCGACGAGTATCGACGGCACCGGCGAACCGGCAACGGTCGCGACGGTTCAGGCAGTGGCGCGAGACTTTCGCCTGTCCGAGGCCGAGGCTGAAGGGATCACGGCGACGGTCATTGAAGCCGTGGCCGGCTGGAAAGCTCGCGCGCGATCCGTCGGGCTTGCCGATCAAGCGATCGAGGCCATGGCGCCCGCATTCGGCTACGACGCGTAGACACAGAACGGGCCGAAGAGCAGGCTGCCCAAGCGTTGCTTCCTGAAGGTCCGGACCTGACTTTGGTCACGCGAAATACTGTGGAACAGGCCTCGGGGCTCTTGACCGAGATGGAAGTGCACGTACGATCGTTGTCTCAAAGGCAGGGGGAGTGACATGTCTGGATTTGTGATCGTCTATGACCGTAGTACCCGTGTCAGCCACGTCACCTCCTACGTGGGCGACCAGGGGTACCGCGAGGCGTTCAACGAGCGAATGCGCCTCGAGGCCGAGAACACCGACCCCAACGTGGAGATCGTGTCGCTCGTGAGCGACTCGCTTGAGTCTGCGCGCGCCACTCACTCGCGATATTTCGAAAACGTGGTCGCCGGGGTTTAGTCCGACCGGTGCCCGGGCCTGCGCGGTCCCTTGCGCACCGTGGCCGACGCTGTTGACTAGAACCGCCTACGGCTCTGCCGAAGGGAGGGAGTCTTCGCCGAGCGCACTGATCAGGTCGGCGGCCAGCACCGCCGTCGCAGCGGAGACGACTTCGGGGTCTCCCACTTGTTCCTCGGCACGTCCCGACCTCTCCCACGCTCGTCGTCATACCCCGTAACGTAGCCACCCCAGATAGTGCATCCGTGACAGACACGCCGACCATCAAGAGGATCTCTTGGCAGCCGTCACGGAGGGTGGGCAATCAACCCCAGATAGGATGTTGGCATAGTTCCGATTATGCCGACGGTGGGAAACGGGAACACCCGTCGCACGTGCAGGAGTGCTTCGAACACCCATTTGGCGGCCTTGTTCTTCACTGAACGGTTCACCGTCCACCCGGTGGCGATGTCCGTAACCGTCAGGGTGAAGCAGTGTTCCCCGGAGGCGTTGCCGCCCTCGTGACCGACCAGATCGATCTCCACGAATCCCGGGACCGCGTCATCCCAGTCCGCCCAGGTGCGGATCGGGATCTGTGACTTCAACAATGACCCGGGCTTGGTATGAGAGCGACCCCGGGAAAACATCTTGGCTCGCTCCCCAGCAAGCTTGCGGTCGATCGTGGCCGCGCTCATCCGCGTCAACAGGACCGCTTGTTCGTCGCTGAGATCCAGCTCACCATCACGGCGCAGCAACGGCACCAGGGTCGGCAGCATCGGGGCCAGCAGCTTCCCGGCCGGCGCCCTCAACACCGCCCAACACGTCACCAGCGCGGGCAGAAGATCGTCCCCGTAAGTTGCCGGTCGACCCGTCCGAGGTTTGACAATCTTCAACCTCAATGCCTCACGCAAGGCTGCTCGGGCCCAGTCCCGGTGCCACCCCGTCAACTCGACCAACTCGTCCAAGATCCGTGACTTGGCTACCCGGTTAGCGCTTCGATAGGTTAGCGCTTTCTTCTTCGTCACAGCCTGCCGCTGCCTCATCGTCAACTCCATAGAAACAGGCGTAACCGACCCTGCCATCAACAGTCGATCCCACGCCGCTACGCGGAGGTTTTCAAATGAGGCAACGCGGCTGCTTGACTGGACCAGCACTTGGCTGTCGGGAGCGAGTCGCTCCGGTGCCGCGTTCGGTGGGCGGCCCGGTTATGTCCTAAGGAGCACACTCGATGCCGACGACCTTCCGCCCGACTCGTCCACACGTCGGAAGTGCCGCGGGCCAACCCACCGCGATCCTCGCGCTGTTGCTGATCCTGTGCTTGACGCTGACCGGGTGCTCCCTTCTGGGGGGCAACAGCGACCCAAACCCCGAGCCGACGACGTCCGCAGTCGGGGACGGCCCGGTGCAGGACACCTGGATCTACGAGCACGTGAGCACGGTGGCCGCCGACGGGTCGCTCGTCGACCTCACCGATAAGCTTCTCGGCGGGCTCAGCGGCGACGCCGACGCGGCCGTCGTGCTACGCGACGGTGTGACATTCACGCCAGTGCCCGCTCTCACCCCACGCATCAGGGACAACTCAACGGGCTTCCGCGACGACCTCGACGTGGTCGCCGGGATCGTCGAGACCGACCAGGGCCGCGCGATGCAGGTCATCGCGACCCCGCGGGGT
>JBDNIX010000156.1:0-8822 GCA_041688045.1 Nitriliruptoraceae bacterium | reverse complement strand
TCGTAGGGATGGGGTGGCCGGGGTCATGCCGTCCGGCAGTTCCGGCAGCGCCCGGTGACCACCAACTCGACGTCCTCGACCTCGAACCCATGGCCGTCGTCGAGGTGGCTGCGGATGTCGGCGACCAGAGTGCCCACGTGATGGTCGACGGTGCCGCAGGAGCTACAGACGAGGTGGAAGTGCTCGTCGGGGTGGGCGGGCTCCCAGCGGCTGGCATCGCCGTCGCCCAGCTTGCTCATCCGGGCGAGTCCGAGCTCCTCGAACAGCTTGAGTGCCCGGTAGATCGAGGCCTGGTCAACCGAACCAGCCACGCGCTGGTTCAGTTCCTCCACGGTCATGTGCCCGGGGGTGTTGACCAGCGCCTCCCAGACGCCACGTCGTGGCTGCGTCACGCGGTAGCCGTGTTGACGCAGCGTGCGATCGAGTTCGTTGGTCGCGGGTTCCATCGTGGCGCGAGGGTACTGCGCACGGGAGGCGGTTCCGCGACGGTCCGGATGGTCGAGGTCCGTCGAGGACCTCAGCTGCGATCCAGCCAACGGTCGGCGGCACGCAGTCGACGCTCAAGATCGCGTAGCGTCGCGTCGCCGATGCTGCTGATGCCGGATTCCTGGTTGAGGCGCCCGTTGATGACTTCCGGTGTCAGACCGGTCAAGTGGGTCAGCATCCGCACGCGGTCGGTGTTGGCCTGACGTAGTTCACGCTTGCGCTGGGTGCGGCTGACGGTCAGGGTGGTTCCGCCGCCGTCGTTGGCGCCACCGCGCAGTGGAGGTGGGGACGCCAACTCGATCTCCAGGCTGAGGTCCTCGACGCCGTCATAGATGAGGTCTTCCGGGTGGCTGTCGTCGAAGACGCTGGTCGCATCGTGCTGGGTCGGTGTCGCGGAGATGGCCTGGAACAGCGACAGCTGGTCGTCCTGCCCGACGGGGATCTGGTCGAGTTCCACGGGAGGCTGGTCGCCGTCCTCCTCCCGCCTTCGTAGAGAATGGGTGCGCTGCTCCGCAAGCCGCGCTGCGAAGGTGCGGACGCGGAGGTCGTCGGGGACGAACATGAACGCCTTCTGGCGGCGTTGTGGGCCGTGCCACCGCACGAGTCGTCCGACGGCCTGCCGGAAGAACAGCTCCGTGACGGTGTTGGTGGCATAGATACCGACGCGCAGGCGGGGGACGTCGACGCCTTCGGAGACCATGCGGACCGCGACGATCCACGGATCGCGGCCGGCGGCGAACTCGCCGATCCGTTCGCTGGCCATCGGGTCGTCCGACGTGGCGATGACGGCATCCACACCGTGGCGCTGCCGCAGGAGTCGCACGATGGCCTTGGCGTGATCGACGTCCATGGCGATCGCCAGGCCGCCGGCGTCGCGCTCCGTCTCACGCAGGCGCAGCAACTGTCCGTGCGCCTGGTCGATCACGGCCGGGAGCCACTCGCCGTCCGGCGACAGGGCCGTGCGTAGCCGCTGGGAGGCCGCCGTGCGGTCCAGCATGTCATCGAAGCTGGCGCTCATCAGGTCGCCATCGGGTGTGGTCCATTCCATGTGGCCGCCGATGGCCGGGAAGAAGACGGGTCGGACCACCCCTCCGTCGGCGAGGGCTTCGCCGTAGCCGTAGGTGTAGTGCGCGACGGCCTCGTCGAAGGCGTACTCGACGAACGGGATGGGGTTCTGGTCGCTGCGGAACGGTGTTCCCGACAGGGACAGGCGCGCGTCAGCACGTTCGAATGCGGTGGCGATGCCGTCACCCCAGGCACGGTCGGACCCCGCATGGTGGATCTCGTCGAGGATCACGAACCCGTCGTCGGCCGGTCCCCGAAGCATCCGGGCATTGGCGGCAACCTGTTGGTAGGTCACGACCACACCGTGCATGTCTTCGGGGAAGGCCTCGGTGGATCCCCACTCGGGTTCCAGGTGCAGGCCGAACTCAGCGGCGGCGTTTGCCCACTGCGACTTCAGGTGCTGGGTCGGGGCGACGACGATCAACCGGCGGTGGGGGTGCCTGGCCAGGTTGCGCAGCGCGGCGGTCAGGGCGAACGTGGTCTTGCCGGCACCGGGTGTCGCCACCGCCAGGAAGTCGCGGTGAGCGGACGTCTCGAACGCATCCAGGGCCTGTTTCTGCCAGCGTCGGAGGCGAAGGGAGCGAGGCACGGGGCGGGAGCTTTCGGCGGAATGCGGCGACGGGACGAGGCGTCCGGCGGGGAGTGTCGGGCGAGGATAGGGGCGCGACCCCATGCCGCCGGAACCGCCGCGAACCGGTGCTGGCATCTCGCGCGGATGGGCGATGACTGCCCTTGCGCCGGCTCGACCGGGCGAAGTGCGCCGGCCGTTCGTACACTGGCCGCTCGGGGAGTCGTGGGAGCGACACCCCGAGGGAGGCGACGACCGGATGAAGCGAACGGCCACGACGTCGAGGATGCAGCGATACCTCGGGCGTTGGTCGGTCGTTCGGTCCCTTCGCCGTCGGCGGGAGCAGGCATCGACGGGCCGGCGGTGGACGGTTCACATCCTGGTGCTGCTGGTCATCCTGGCGATCGTGCCGGTCCCGTGGATGCACGTCATCGATGACAACCCGCCGGGCTGGGCGTGGCGCCTGGACGGACGTCTGGTCGTCGACGGCGAGGTCATGGACCCCGCCGGCAGGTGGTCGTGGCTGACGGTCGGGCGCCCCCCGCTTCTCATCGAGGCGGCACGGGATTCTCTGGTCGGAACGGACGATCCGGCTCGTGACATGCGCGCGGGTCCGATTGGCTCCCGGCCAGCTCAGAGCGAACCTCTGGCCGCAGCCATCGGGATGCGCCATGCAGGTGCTGAGCTGCAGCTGGGCGTGTTCGTCGAGGTCAATGGTCCCCGTCGGGACGACCTGCCGGAGCAGGCGGTGATCGTGGAGATCAATGCTCAGCAGCTGGGCTCCCGTGTCGATTTCGAGACGGCCCTGCGTACCGCGGACGATGTCTTCCCGGTGACCACGGCTGCGGGTCGAACGTTCGAGGTGGACGGTCCCGGGCTTCCCTACGACCACGTCCGCGTCATCGACATCGCCCCCGAAGGGCTGAGTGCGGCCATCGGTGGGCCCTTCAGCCGGTTGGCACCCGTTGCCTGGTTCCGCAGCCTGTCACTCGGCAGTTCCCACGGCATGATGGTGGCGCTGCTGACCTACGCCCACGTGACCGGCGACGACCTCGCACGCGGCCGGCACATCGCGGGTACGGGCGGGATCCGTGGCGACGGCGCGGTGGTGCGGATCGGTGGCCTGCCGGCCAAGGCGCAGGCCGCCCGCCGGGCGGGTGCCGACGTGCTGTTCTTCCCCGCCAGCCAGGTCGATGAGCTCGCAGAGTTCCAGGCGGGCCGGATGGTGCTGGTCCCGATCGAGACCCTTTCGGACGCCATCGCCTACCTGCGGGCGGACGTCCGTGACGAGGGCCTCGTCGCGAGGTGACGAACCGGCATCTTCCGAGCTATCGGTGCTGGTCGACGACATCGAGCACGTCGTCGCCGTAGCGCTCCAGCTTGGTGGGGCCCACGCCCGGACATCCGGCCAGGTCCCGTATCGTCTCCGGCTTGCAGGCGGCAATCGTGCGCAGGTGGCGGTCGTGGAAGACGAGGTAGGCCGGCACGTGCGACTCGGCGGCCACCCGAGCCCGCCAGCCACGCAGGGCGTCGAACAGGGCTTCGTCGACCGGCAGGTCGTCGTCTCCATCTACCAGGCGCCGTGCGGGATCGGCCGCGTCGCCACCCCGGGCGGCCCGGCCCGCCCTGGACTCCCGCACCAGGGTCGCTGCCTGCCCGTCGACGAGCACCGTTTCCCCGTACCCCAACCAGAGGGTGAGAGGCTCGTCCCGGGCGTACACGTCACCGACCCGAACCTTGGCACCGTCGGAATCGGTCGCCTCGATAGTCACCTCAGAGCCACCCACGAGGGTGAATGCCAGGCCGGTCTTGGCGACGACTGTGCCATCGTCGGTGCGTACGGCCCGGTTGATGACACCGTCACCCGGGGTTCCACCGTCCTGCGCTGCACCGTCACCGCGCCGTCGGTCGGGGCGCGTGGGGGCACTCCTCGGCCCCGAAGCCCGCTCCGACGACTGGCTCAGCTCCACGACGAACGGTGACGGCCGCTGCGCATCGGCGATCACGGCGACCCGGTCGCGACAGCGGGTCACCGCGACGTGAAAGACCCGCCGTTCCTCCTCGAGGTCGTCGGCCAGGCGATGCGGGAACAGCCCTGCGTTGGCGGCGAACACCACGACCTGGCCCCACTCCATGCCCTTGACCCGGTGCACGGTGGACAGGGTGACACCGGTGGGATCGCCAGGGACCTTCAGCCGGTCCGTCAGCCACTCTCGGAACGCTGCCGGGTCGCGCTGGAGCGCCGCCAGCTGCAGCAGGGCATCCAGGTCGTCGGCATGCGAGGATCCTTCCGGACGGCTGCGCGACGAATCCAGGGCGTCCATCGCCTCGCCGAGGCCGATACGGCCACGGATGATGTTCAGACAGTCGCCGGTTTCGGCACCATCGGTGATGGCCCGTTCCAGCGACCGCAGGTCTCCGAGGTACTCGACGAACCGATCCCGGTGCGTCGGGTCCAGGGAGTCGGCGATCTGCTCCAGCTGGGCGATGCTCAGCTGCCCGGATCGCAACAGCGGCTGGACCGCCGACTTCACCTTCCGGGCCGGCCGGTTGATCGTGTCGAGCAGGTCGTCGCGGCGGATCCGTTCCAGGTCCAGCCCCAGCCGCAGGTAGGCGAGTGCCGTGCGCACACCGGTCCTGCCGAGCACGGAGGCGTCCAACGGCGCCGTGTGCGCGATGCCGGCGTCGGTCAGCGCCACCTGCACCGGCAGCAGCGCGCTGTTGACGCGCGCCAGCACGGCAATGTCGTCGGGGCGACCGGTTGCTGCGATCCGCTCCCTGATGATCGTGACCGCAACCTCGGACATGCGACCCGATGCGACGGTGTGGACGGACAGCGGCGGCCCGTCGGCGGGTTCGACCGCCTCGTCGGGCACCACCTGCAGATCGTCAGCCGCCCCGCTGCGGATCGTCTTCGGTACCCGCACCCGGTTGTGCGACAACAGATGGACCGCTGAGTCCACGACGCCGGAGGGACAGCGGTAGTTCACCTCGAGCGCGTGGTGCCGGGCTCCCGGGAACCAGCGCCCGATGTCGACGAGGTAGGTGGGCGTGGCCCCCGCGTAGGAGTAGATGGTCTGATCGTCGTCCCCGACGGCGAAGACCTGCCCCGTCGGACCTGCGACCAGCCGGATGAGCAGGAGAAAGGCCGGGGTGAGATCCTGGAACTCGTCGACCAGCAGGTGTGTCCCGACCCGCTGCGCCGTCGCGCGGATGTCCGGTCGGGTGAGTAGCAGTTCCAGGGCGAGGTAGACCTGCTCGTCGAAATCCAGAGCTCCACGTCGGTCGAGCTCGGCGCGATAGGCGTCGAACACCTCGGCGAACCCGTCGACGTCCCCGCGGGCCGCCTCCACCTCGGCGGGATCCCGCAGCGCCAGGCGCACCTCGGACAACGCTTCGAGGTACGCCTGGTACGGATCCTGGTTGGGTATGCGCGCGGTACGGACCAGCGTGTCAAGGATGCTGCGGACATCACGTTCGTGGATGACGTCACGACGGACGTCGAGGTTGCAGATCCACAGCGCCAACGAGTGCAACGTGCGGATGGACGCGCGCAGCCCCTGGGTGCGGTCGCGCAGCTCGGACGCAGCGCGGGTGTTGTAGGCGACCGCCGTGAGCAGTTCCGGCTCGATGTTGCGGTCCGCCAACAGGTGGCGCAGTCGGGCGGTCAGCACCCGGGTCTTGCCCGAACCCGCGGGCGCGATGACCCGGGCCGGCCCCGACGGATGCGTGACCGCGGCCAGTTGATCGGGCGCCAGCACGTCCGCGTCCGTCGGCGGTGCCGTGCCGAGGACGGTCGGGCGGCCGAGCGCGATCGACTCGCGGTGGACGAGTGGGAGGTCATCGGTGCCGGTCAGCGGTCCGATCAGCGGACCCCGAGGGCCGCCGTCGACCCAGGCCGACCGGCCGTCTTCCAACGTGATGTCGCCGACATCGCCGACCGGTGCGATCGCGGAGGTCCGACGGCGGGCCAGCTCGCCGTGCCACCAGATCGGCTGACCCGATCGCAGGTCGTAGGTGTTGGCCCAGGTCAGGGCGTGCAGACGTTCCCGATGCAGATCCACGTCCGGCGACAGCGCGTACGGTGGCAGGTCGATGACCTCCGGTTCCCGTGCCGCAGCGTTGGGTACGGCCATCTCGACGATGATGCGACGGCGATGGAGCCAGTGGTGGTGGACGACCGCCGCAGCTGCCCGCGGATGGGCCAGAACGTCGTCGTCGATCACGACGCGCGTGGCCACTTCGAAACCGGTGGGTGCAGGAGCGTCCGGGCCGACCACGACCCCTCGCCCCAGGGCGTCTGGACCGGGGAAGTTGGCTGCGGGGGAGGCGGGCATGTCGCGGCAGGCTAGGGGGTGCGGGTGACTCGCCCGGACCTTCGCGTCCGGACTCCTGTGGAAGCCCGCGGAGGTCAGCCCGTGGAGGTCAGGCGGGCTGGTACCAGTCACGTGCGGCCAGGAACCCGATGGCCCAGGCCAGGAGCTCGTCGTCCCCGGTGACGCGCAACGATCCCAGCAACTCTTCAGTCGTCGGCAGGGTGCGGTCGACGACCTGCGCGAAGCCGTCGCAGTCCAGCCAGGCGGCATGGTCGACGTCGACGGTCAGATGCCCGCCGAGTTCGAGCTTGCCGGCGGCGGCGGCGGCGTGGAGTTCGTGCCAGTCCGGGAGTCGATCGGTGTCCTGCGTTTCGACGCCATCGAACGGGGGACGATCCACGAACTGGGTGAGCTCGTGGGGCGACACCTCGGTCGGGCCTTCTTCGGCGTCGAACCGCTGCAGCGCCGACGTGGCCACGTCCAACAGCCACGTGCGGGCAGCCAGGTCGGTCACGGAGACCGGCTCGACCAGGGAGGGCAGTCCGAAAGCGCGGCGGGCCGCGTTCGAGGCCAGGTCCCGGGGCCTCAGATCGTCGGCAGCATCCTCCGGGTCTTCGTCGGTCCGCCAGATCCGCAGGTCCTCGCCGTCGGCAACGCGGTAGATGCCGATCTCCGTACCGTCGCGCAGCACACAGACCAGCTGGGTGAGCCCGATGACCTCCTCGCCGCTGCTGACGTCCTCGGCGGTCACGACCACCAGGCCGACCGCATCGTCCGGTACCTCGAGGATGCCGTTGTCACGCAGGTGGACGTCGAGCAGCGCCACCGTGCCGGCCTCAGCCTGCCGCAGCGCGACGATGGCGCGGGTATCGGGGTCGATGTCGCCGAGTTCGCGATCCAGTTGGAGCAGGACCTCGATTGCGACGCTGGGGTCGATGGCTGTCACGTCGGCTCCGTGAGCGGTTGATGGTCGTGGAGGGAGTTCGGAGCCGTCCCGGGTCAGGACGTGGCTGCGACCTCGTAGCCAGCTTCCTCGATGGCGTGGCGAATCGCCGCATCGTCGCCGTCGCCGTCGCCGGTGACGGTGACGGTGACCGTGCGGGTGTCGATGTCGACGGCGACCTGCTCGACCGCGCCGAGGTTGCCGACCTCACCCTCGATGGCGGTCTGACAGTGGCCGCATGAGATGTCGGGAACGTGATAGCTGCGGGTCGTGGACATGGCCGATTCCTTCCTTGGTGTGGGCTTTGCGTGTGGGTCTTGCGTGGGGCCTTGCATGCAGCCCGGCCTATCGCTTGATGAGGCGGTGAATGACGTCCAGTGCCTCATCGATCTTGTCATCCGCGGTCCGCGGACCCTCATCGATGGCGTCGCGGACGCAATGGCGGACGTGGTCGTCGAGCATCCCGGTGGCGACGCCCTGCAGGGCACGTGTCGCGGAGGAGATCTGCGTGAGGACGTCGATGCAGTACCGATCCTCTTCGACCATCCGTTGCAGGCCGCGGACCTGCCCTTCGATGCGCCGAAGCCGAGCAAGCAGATCGTCGCGGTTGGCGGCATACCCGTGCATGGACCCTCCTTGGCCATCGGTCCGGTCAGGGTAGCGATCCATAGGCCAGGGGGGTACCCCTAGGCGGCCACGGAGCGGTCTGCGCCTAGGTTGCCCACATGCACGCGCGATGGATGGACGCCGCGATCGCCGAGGCCCGGGATGCCGCGGCGCACGGCGACGTACCCATCGGCGCCGTGGTCGTACGCGACGGCGCCGTGGTCGCCCGTGCGCACAACCGCCGCGAGGTGGATGGGGACCCGACGGCGCATGCGGAGATCCTGGTGCTGCGCGCGGCTGCTCGTGAGGTGGGGAGTTGGCGCCTCGACGGTTGCACGCTCTACGTCACGCTCGAGCCCTGCACGATGTGTGCCGGCGCTCTCGTGCTGGCCCGGGTCGACCGCCTGGTGTTCGCGGCCGACGACCCCAAGGCCGGCGCAGTGGGAGCCCTGTACGACATACCTCGGGATCCCCGCCTGAACCACCAGGTCGAGGTCATTCGAGGTGTGGGCGCGGAGGTGAGCGGCGATTTGCTGCGCGACTTCTTCCGATCCCGACGCCGGTAGCGGTCCGACCCCGCGTGCTTCGTCGACGGGTGTGCGCCGGATTTGTAGGTAGCTGAGGTCCCGGGGCGGGGTCGGGGCTGTGCCGGGTCGAGATGCCGGGTTCAGTCCTACACGTCACGTAGTCTGACTGTATTATCTACAGTCAGACAGGAGGCAGGATGGATATCGACCCGCAGCTCGACGACTTCCAGCAGCAGCGCACCCGCCTGTACGACCAGCTGGCCGCGACCGGCGATCTGCGGCGCGGGTCGGTGACCGAGTCCTACCGCCGC
>JBDNIX010000155.1:0-12092 GCA_041688045.1 Nitriliruptoraceae bacterium | reverse complement strand
GTGGCCACGGGGAAACGCCTGTCGGGCGCATCACCGTACCGAGGTTCGAGCCGACGACGGTTCCGGACGGTCCAGCGTCCGAACCGGTGCCGCCGGTCTCCGTGACATCAGCCGATCTCGTCTGGCATCTCCGACTTGCGGCGGGCGATGAACGCCAACAGTTCCTCGTCGACGGCAGCGTCCAGCGGTGGAGGTTCGTACGACGCGAGCTTCTCCTTCACCAAGGCGTTCGCCCGCTGCGGCGCCGTGAGGCTGCCCTCCTCCAACCACTGTTCGTAGCTGGCGTTGTCCGCCACCTCGGAGCGATAGAACGCGGTTTCGAAGTTGGCCAGGGTGTGGGCGCTCCCGAGGTTGTGCGACCCGGGGCCGGTCTCGCGGATCGCCTCCAACGCCTGGCCATTCTCCGACAGGTCGATGCCGCCGGCGAAGACCTCCATCATCCCCAGCTGGTCGGCATCCATGACGAACTTTTCGTAGCTGACGGACAATCCACCTTCGAGCCAGCCAGCGGCGTGCAACACGAAGTTCACCCCGGCCATGACCGTCGGGATCAGGGTGCTGAGACTTTCGGCGGCGGCCTGTGCATCGGGTGTCTTGGAGGCCGTCAAGGAACCGCCCGACCGGAAGGGCACCCCGAGGCGACGCGCCAACGCCGCCATGGTGTACAGAACGAGAGCCGGCTCGGGCGTCCCGAACGTGGGTGCACCGGTCTGCATGGACATCGACGAGGCGAACGACCCCATCACCACAGGTGCGCCGGGGTTGACCAACTGCACGAACGCCATGCCAGCCAGAGCCTCGGCCAGCGTCTGGGCCACGACCCCCGCCGCGGTCACCGGCGCCATCGCGCCGGCAAGGATGAACGGCGTGATGATGCATGCCTGGTTCGCAGCGGCGTAGACCTCGGCCGCATCCAGCATGCTGGCATCCCAGACCAATGGCGACGACGCGTTGATCAGGCTGGTCATCACGGTCCGGCCGGCCAGATCGCCACCAAAGGCGATACGTGCCAACTCGACCGAATCCTCGGCGCGCTCTCCGGCGGTCACCGACCCCATGAACGGCTGGTCCCCGAACTTCAGATGGGCGTACACCATGTCGAGATGGCGCTTGTTCACCGGGATGTCCACGGGCTCGCAGACGGTGCCTCCGGAGTGGTGGACGGCCGGAGACAGATTGGCGAGTTTCACGAAGTTCTGGAAGTCGGCGAGCGTCGCGTACCGGCGACCCTGCTCCAGATCCGTCACGAAGGGTGAGCCGTAGTTGGGAGCGAACACGGTCGCGTCACCCCCGATCTGGACGCTCTTGGCGGGGTTGCGCGCGTGCTGGGTATAGGTCTGCGGCGCACTCCCGGACACGATCTGGCGGCAGAGTCCGCGGGGGAACCGCACCCGCTGGCCATCGACGTCGGCGCCCGCGTCACCCAGCAGGTTCAGTGCCCGGGGGTGGTCGCGGAAGTCGACGCCGACCTCGGCCAGGATGGTGTCGGCGTTGTGTTCCAGGAGTTCCAGGCCTTCGTCGGTGACCAGCTCGTACGGCCGGATCGAACGTGTCAGGAACGCGGCATGCTCGGGGGCGTGCGCGGCACGTGCCGCGCGGCGGCCCTCCCGCCCTCCGGATCGGCGGCCACGCGGGGCTTCTTCGGTCATGACGGTTCCCTTCGAGCAGGCGGGGTGGCGCGCCACCAACGCGGGTCAGACCGGTTGAGCATGCGGGATCGCCTCAGTATCCGGGGCGGCAGACACGGCCGGTGGCGGTGTTCGCGGTGGGCGCTGGCGGCGGCCCCGGGGGCTGGTCTGCTGCGCCGGGGACGCGAGCGGCAGGTCGATGACCGCGCCGAGGTGCGTGGTAGCGGCCGTTTCGTGCGGAATCGCCAGTGCCGCCACGAACAACTCCTGGAAACGGGGTTCGGTCGCGGTCTCGATCTTGGAGATCGACCGGACGATCGCTTCCATCTCCTGACGCTGCTGCCGGGACACCAACGCACGGACGGCACCGGCACCGGCCGCGTTTCCGACCGCTCGCACGCGGTCGGTCGGCCCGTCGGGGACCAGACCCAGCACCATGGCGTGCAGCGGGTCGATGTGTGCACCGAAGGCACCGGCCAGCCGGATGTCGTCGACCTCGGTCACCCCGGCGTGCTCCATCAGCAGATCGATACCGGCCCGCAGTGCCGCCTTCGCCAGTTGCACGGAGCGGACGTCGTTCTGGGTGATGCGCAGTTCGACACCGGTTTCGGGCCGATGCAGGACGTAGGCGAACGTGCGGTCGTCGGCGACGACGCGGTCGGTCCGCTCGGCGAGCTCGCCGCGGATGACACCCTTGGAGTCGATGATGCCGGCCAGGTACAGCTCGGCGATCACCTCGATGATGCCGGACCCGCAGACGCCCGACACTCCGGTGCGGCGTGTCTGTTGCGCGAAGCCCGGCTCGTCGGACCAGGCGTCGGCACCGATGACCCTCAGCCGTGGTTCCAGGGTGTCCCGGTCGATGCGGACCCGCTCGATGGCACCCACGGTGGCGCGTTGCCCGCTGCTGAGTTGTGCCCCCTCGAACGCCGGGCCGGTCGGACTGGAGGCGGCCCACAGTCCGTGGCGGTTGCCGAGCACGATCTCCGCGTTGGTCCCGACGTCGATCAGCAGCTGCATCGCGTCGGATCGGTGCGGTCCTTCAGCGAGCACGGCCGCAGCCGTGTCCGCCCCGACGTGGCCGGCGATGCACGGGCCGACGTAGATGCGGGCCGACGGACAGGCGATGCCGAGCTTGGGGGCGCGGACCTGTACCGCGTCCGAGGTCGCCAGCGTGAACGGCGACTGTCCGAGTGGTGTCGGGTCGATCCCCAGCGCCAGGTGGTGCATGATCGGATTGCCGACGAGGACCAGGTCCAGCACCTGGGCGCGTTCGACGCCGGCCGCGTCGACCAGTTCGGTGACGAGGTTGTCCAGTTCGAACTGGACGGCGGCGGTGAGCGCCGTGGCTCCCCCGACGTTCATCATCACGTACGAGACCCGGCTCATCAGGTCCTCGCCGAACCGGATCTGCGGGTTCATGCGCCCGGCCGTCGCCAGGATCTCGCCGGTGGCAAGGTCCACGAGGTGGCCGGCGATGGTGGTCGATCCGATGTCGATCGCCACGCCGACCATGCGGTCGACGAAGCCCGGCCATGCCGCGATGATCTTGTCGCGGCGGATCGCGACGGTGAGTTCACCCTGCTGGTAGGTCAATGCCGCGTGCAGCTGTGGCAGCACCTCGAAGATAGGGGCGACGTCGTGCAGGTCCCAGGTCTCGGCCAGTTGCGTGCGGATGCGTTCCAGCGCGCTGGCCCCCGCCCGATCCTCACCTTCCGGTGGAACGACCACGTAGTGCAGGCTGATCATCGGATCGAGCACCAGATCGTCGAGGACGACTCCCTTGCGGACCACCTGCTTGTGGATCTGGCTGTTGGCCGGGACGTCGATGACCGCATCGCCCCGGATCTCGACCGCGCATCCCAGCCGGTTCCCCGGTTCCAGGGGCCGGCGACCGTGATAGTCGGTTTCCACCTCCGCGGGTGGGCTGAAGTGGCTGGGAGCGACGTGCACCCCCCATTTCGGGTAATCACCCGTACCCGGAACGATCTGGCACCGACCGCAGATGCCTCGTCCCCCGCACACCGAATCCAGGTCGACGCCAAGCTCGCGGGCGGCGTCCAATACGATCGTTCCGGCCGGGACGCGTCCGGACAGCCCGGACGGGCTGAACACGACCCGATACCCGTCGGGCCGATACCCGTCGGGAGGTCGACGCTCCGGCGTGCCTGGTTCGTGCGCCATGGGTCAGCCGCTCGCTCGTGCACGACGGCCCCCGGCGCGACGACCACCGGAACGTCCGTCCTGCGCTCCGGGTACGCGGTTCGCCCGGATCCACGAGCCGCAGTTGGGATCGTGCCCCGCCAGCACGTCCGCAGCCTGCACCGCCGTCTTCACCTCCGGGTGCAACGGGCTCATGATCGCCGACGTCATGCCGTGAGAGATCGCCATCGCCAGGAAGGTGCCCGTCACCACGTGGCGGTCGGGCAAGCCGAAGCTGACGTTGGACGCGCCACAGGTGGTGTTGACCTGCAGTTCCTCGCGCAGGCGCCGGACCAGCCGGAAGACCTGTTGACCGGCCGTGGCCATCGCGCCGATGGGCATCACCAACGGATCCACGACGATGTCGCTGTACGGGATGCCATGATCGGCGGCGCGGTTCACGATCTTCCTCGCCACCTCGAACCGGACGTCCGGGTCTTCGGAGATACCCGTTTCGTCGTTCGAGATCGCCACCACCGCAGCCCCGTGCCTGGCGACCAGGGGCAGGATCCGCTCCAGCACCTCGTCCTCCCCGGTCACCGAGTTGATCAGCGGCTTGCCCTCGTAGACGGCGACGGCCGCCTCCAACGCGTCGACGATCGATGAGTCGATCGACAGGGGGACGTCGGTGATCGACTGGACCAGCTTGACGGCTCGGGTCAACAGCTCGGGTTCGTCGGCGAGTGGGATGCCCGCGTTGACGTCCAGCATGTGGGCACCGGCCGCGACCTGGGCGAGCGCGTCCGCCTCGACCCGGCTGAAGTCGCCGGCCTTCATCTCCTCGGCCAGCAGCTTGCGGCCCGTCGGGTTGATTCGCTCGCCGATCATGACGAACGGCTGATCGAACCCGATGACCACCTCTCTGGTGGCCGAGCTGATGACGGTACGGGTCATGCGCTACCTCCGGGATCCTCCACGACGCGCAGCGGCATGGACGCACGATCGGGAACGGGTTCGGATGGGGGGGCATCCAACGTGCGTCGGCCGCCCTGGCGGACCAACGTCTCCAGCGCGGTGCGGTCGTGCTCGACGTCCAGCTGCGCTACCAGGTCGGGGACCGCGTCCTGCGCGTCGCCCTCCAGAGGCCGCGTCTGTCGGTGCCACTCCCCGATGTACTCCTGGTGACCGGTCTTGCCTGCCACTTTGGCGGCCCGGTCGATGGCGCGCTGGAACCGCGCGGGCAGCATCGCCCTGGCCGAACCGTCGCTGACGGTGACCTGCGCGGGGATGTCCCGCCAGGAGATGATCACCAACTCCGGCGCTCCGGACCGTCGACGGCGACTCATGAAGCCACCGGTTGCCGTCGGGACACCCCAGCCAGAGCCAGCGGCAGGTCGCCGAGCCCCGTGCGGCGCTGCTCGTAGACGAGACCGAGTTGGGCGGCGGCCGTGCGGGCCCGCCGCTCCAGATCCGGATCGTTGGTCTGCATGAGGTGGACGACGCGCCGATAGTTGCCGAAGTACATCTCGCGCAGCTGCGGATGATCGGCGATGCCGAGCCCCTGCATGACCAGTCGGTCGAAGTTCCGGACCAGGTAATCCGTCAGGTAGAAGGTGCCGGGTTCCCCGTCCTGCAGGCTGGCGAACGCCTCACGCCCCGCGTACAGCTCGTAGCAGTGGGCACCCGGCAGCCGCGACACTCCCTCCTCGGCGCACACGACGTCGAGCAGCCCACCGGTCCCGCAGTCGGCGTAGCCCACAACGATGCGCTCGTGACCATCCCGGCGAGCTGCGTGGATGCGCTGACGCACCGCATCGGGAATCCGCTCCGGACGGTTGTGCAGTTCCGGTGGCAGGCAGGCGACCTCCACACCGACGAGTTCGTCGAGGTGGATCGCCGCGAGCAGTTCCCGGGCGATGGCGCCACACGCGATGACGAGCATGCCCGGAGCGGCGGTCATGCGACGGCCGCGCGTCGTTCCCTCACGAGCCTGGTCGCGATCTCGGCCGCGACGGCGGCGTCCCGGCAGTAGGCGTCGGCGCCGATCGCCGCACCGAATTCCTCATTGAGCGGCGCACCGCCGACCAACACGATGTAGTCGTCGCGCAGGCCCTTGGCCTCCAGCGTGTCGATGACGACCTTCATGTACGGCATGGTCGTGGTCAGCAGCGCCGACATCCCGAGGATGAGAGGTTCGTGCTCCTGCAGTGCCGCGAGGTAACCGTCGACGTCGGTGTTGATCCCGATGTCCACGACCTCGAACCCCGCACCCTCCAGCATCATGGCGACCAGGTTCTTGCCGATGTCGTGGATATCGCCCTTGACGGTGCCGATGACGACCTTGCCGATGGGTTCCACCCCGCTGGCCGAGAGCAACGGCCGCAGGATCTCCATGCCCGCCTTCATGGCGTTGGCGGCCAACAGGACCTCAGGCACGAACAGCACACCGTCGCGGAAGTCGATCCCGACGATGCGCATGCCCTCGACGAGCGCCTCGTCCAGCACACGCTGCGCCGACCAGCCGCGTTCGAGCAGGATGTTGGTGCCTTCGGTGATCTCGGCAGCCAGACCGTCGTACAGGTCCTCGTGTATCTGCGCAGTGAGATCCTCGTCGCTCAGTGCCGCAAGATCGATGTCGTCGTCCGGTAGTTCCTGACCCATGGTGAGGCCTCCACATCCGGCCACAGCTCCCGACCGGTACGAGCGTCAGCATAAACGGGGCCAGCGATACCGTCCAATACTTGTTCAGCAATGACTGATACGTTTGCTGCATGGATAAACTGCCGGATCTGGAGCAGTTGACGACGTTCGTCGCGGTCGCCGAGGAACGACACTTCCGGCGCGCGGCGGAGCGGCTCCATGTCGCGCAACCCGTGATCAGTCGTCGCATCCAACGGCTCGAGCGCGATCTCGGCATTGCGCTGCTCGAACGCACCAGTCGCCACGTCGCGCTGACCGACGCCGGCGCGAGCTTCCTCGACTCGGCACGCCAGCTGCTGCACGTCGCGGACCTCGCGGTGACCCGGGCACAACGCGTGGCCCAGGGTGGCGCCGGGCGCCTCACGGTCGGGTTCGTGGAATCGTTGGCGTTCGAGCTGCTGACCCCGTTGCTCCGCGAGCTGCGGGCACTGATCCCGGACGTGGCCCTGGAAATGCGGGAACTGTCCACGGAGCGCCAGCTCTCCGAGCTGGACGCTGACGTGGACGTCGCGATCGTCCGTGAACTGAGCGAACACGAACTGATCGCCGAAGATCTACGGGCGCGGTCGCTGCTGCGCGAACGACTGGTCGTCGCCGTCCCCCTGAAGCATCGACTGGCCGGATTCGACGCCGTCGAGCTGGCGGACCTCCGCGACGACCCCTTCGTGCTGTTCCCCCGGCCTCCCGCGCCACGTCTTCACGACCACCTGCTCGCCGTCTGCGAGCAGGCGGGATTTCGACCTCGCATCGCCACGCACGCCTGGCAGTACCCGACCATGTTGGCGATGGTGGCCGCCTCCCAGGGCATCGCACTGGTCCCTCGCTGCGTCCGTTCGATCCAGCCGGATGACATCCACCTCATCCCGGTGACCGACGACCACGCCACCACGGACCTGTCGATGGCCTGGCGAAGAGCGGGCTCACCGCTGCTGGAGACCTTCGTGGCGGCGGCCCTGCAGGTCGCCGCGGCCACGGAGGATCACCCCCGCAGACGCACGGCCAGCTCCAGGTAGAGCCCGGCCGGGCCGTGCCAGGTTCGCACCTCGTCCGCCAGCATCCTCATGAGCAGACGCCCCCGGCCGCGCACGGCCGACGGGTCGCCCAGGTCGTCGCCCCACCCCGCACCCTCCGGTGGGGCCAGGGGCTCGAGAATCTGCACGGACAGACGCCCGGGGCCCCGGCTGATGGTGACCACGGGTTCACCGGTTCCGTGCTCGATCGCATTCACGATCGCCTCCCACGCCGCCAGGACAAGGGCATCGGCGCGCCGCTGGGTGCATCCGGCTCCGATAGCCGTCGCATGCACGGATCGACGCATCTCCCCCGCCGTGGCCGCGGACATCATCGTGGTCCTTCGACGAGTGGACAGCGGATAGCGTGCCGCGCCGCGACGTCTGGCGCCATCTGACCCCCGCGGTCGAAGGACGCCGACATGGTGGTCGTGGGTTCGCGCGGTCGCGGCGGCTTCGCCGGACTGCGCCTCGGCTCGGTGTCCGAGCAGCTCACGCGCCACGCCCGCTGCCCCGTGCTGGTGGTGCGGGAGTCCACACAGCACGAGACCCATCACCCACGATGGTCCGCCGGCCGCAGCACGCGGTCGGCGTACCATCGTGTCCAGCGGTCCGGGCCGGCCGCCTGCGGCAGGCGCCGACGACACCGTGTTTGAAATCTCTCTTGTCGCCACGGTGATATATCAGTAGAGTCCCCGGAGATCCGGAGGACCGCCATCTCAACGTTGACCACGGAAGCGCTGGCCGGTCTGTCCGTGCTGATCCCCGAGCATGCGGCAACCGACTCGCTCAGCCAACAGGCCTACTACCTGCTACGCGACCGCATCGTCACGCTCGTCCTCGCCCCCGGCACGCTGGTCAACGAACGCGATCTCACCGAGGAGTTCGGCCTCGGACGTACGCCGGTCCGCGAGGCCCTGAGGCGCCTGGCCGACGACGGGCTGGTCGAGGTCTTCCCCCGCCGGGGGATCTACGTCGGAGCGATCGACGTCGGCGACCTCGGTGCCATCTCGGAGATCCGGGTGGAGCTCGAAGGCTTCGTCTCCCGCCTGGCGGCAGAACGTTGCAGCGATTCCGACCGGCAGGACATCGAGGTGCTGCACGACGAGCTTGACGCGATGTCGGGCGAGACCGACGAACGGCGTCTGATCCATCTCGACCAGCGGATCCACCGGCTGATCTACCGAGCGGCACGCAATCCCTTCCTGGAAGCCGCACTCGATCGCTACTACGTCCTCGCGCTGCGTCTGTGGTTCCTGGCGCTCAGCCGCATGCATCGGCTGGAGGATGCGGTCGACGAACACCGCGATCTGCTGCGCGCGATCGCGGACGGGGACCCGGACTCCGCCGAACGCGTCGCCCGCGCCCACGTCACGGACTTCGAACGCGAGATCCGCAAGCTGCTCTGACCGTCACCACCTCGACCGCACCGCAACAGCCCAGGAGACAGCCATGAGCGAGCTTCCCGACCACGCCTCCGTCGTCGTCATCGGTGCCGGCATCGTCGGCAACTGCATCGTGGGCCACTTGGCCGCCAAGGGGTGGACCGACATGGTCCTGGTCGACAAGGGTCCGCTGCCCGACCCCGGCGGATCGACGGGGCACGCCTCCAACTTCATCTTCCCCGTCGACCACGGCAAGGAACTGGCCATGCTGACGTTGGACTCCCAGCGTCAGTACGAGGAGATGGGCGTCCAGGTCACCCCCGGCGGCATCGAGGTGGCACGGACCGAGGAGCGCATGGAGGAACTCCGGCGCCGCATGGCCTCGGCCAAGGCGTGGGGGGTCGATTCCCGTCTGCTGACCCCCGACGAGGTCAAGGAACTGGTCCCGTTCGTCAACACCGACGTCATTCTCGGTGGCTTCCACACGCCATCGGTGTCGGTCGTCGACTCCCTGCAGGCCGGCACGATCATGCGCCAACGCGCGCTCGACGCGCACGCTCTGACCGTCTCCGCCAACACCGAGGTGGAGGACATCGAGGTGGAACGGGGCCGCGTCGTCGCGGTGGTCACCGATCGGGGCCGGATCACGTGCGACTACATCGTGGTGGCCTGCGGCGTCTGGAGCCCGCGGATCGCCGCCATGGCGGGTGCAACCATTCCCCTGACACCGGCCGTGCACCAGATGATCGACGTGGGGCCGATCCCGGAACTGGAGGCCACGCGGGCAGAGATCGCCTTCCCCATCGTCCGTGACATGGACACGGGGATGTACGAGCGCCAGAACGGTGGGGACATGGAAGTTGGTTCCTACGCCCATCGCCCGATCCTGCCCGACCCCGACGAGATCCCCTCCATCGAGGAATCGCCCCTCTCCCCCACCCAGCTGCCACTCACCGAGGACGACTTCGACCCGCAGATGGAGGACGCGCTCCAGCTCATGCCCGAACTGCTCGACACCCCCGGCGCGGGCGTGAAACACGGCATCAACGGCCTGCTGTCGCTCACACCCGACGGCGCACCCCTGCTCGGCGAGACGGTCGAGGTCAAGGGTCTGTGGTCGGCCGCCGCGGTCTGGATCAAGGAGGGACTGGGCGTCGGCAAGCTGATCGCGGAGTGGATGACCGACGGGCAGCCGGAGATCGATCCGCACGGCGCCGACATCGCCCGCTTCACCCCCAGCCAGCGGACCTGGCACCACGTACGCGCCCGCGCGTCCGAGGGCTTCAACAAGACCTATGGCATCGTCCACCCCCGCGAGCAGTGGGAGTCCAACCGCAACACGCAGACCTCGTCGTTCCACCCGCACACGCAGGCTCTGGGCGCCGTCTACTTCGAGGCGGGCGGGTGGGAACGGCCGCAGTGGTACACCTCCAATGCCCACCTCGTCGAGGAATTCGGCGTCGAGGACCGACCGCACGAATGGGATGCCCGGTGGTGGTCACCGATCATCAGTGCCGAGCACCTGGCCCTGCGCGCCCGGGCGGGCATGATCGACCTGACGGCCTTCTCGATCTTCGAGGTCACCGGATCTGGTGCCTGCGACTACCTCCAACGGATGGTCGTCACCAACGTCGACCGTGCGCCCGGTCGGGTGATGTACACGCCCGTCCTGACCCACAACGGCGGGTTCCGCAGTGACCTGACCGTCGTGCGCCTGGCCTCAGACCGCTACCGGATCATCACCGGCGGCGCGGACTGGGGTCGCGACCTCAAATGGTTCACCGATCACCTGCCCGAGGACGGTTCGGCCCACCTCACCGACATCACCAGCGCCTGGTGCACGGTCGGGGTCTGGGGCCCGCGGGCCCGCGACATCGTGCAGTCGGTCACCGACCACGACATGGGGGGCGACGCCTTCCCCTTCGGTGCTGCGCAGGAGGTCGTGGTCAACGGCATCCCCACCGTGATGCTGCGGATGTCGTACGTCGGCGATCTGGGCTGGGAGATCCACGCGCCGATGGAGCACGGCTCCAAGCTGTGGGAGACGCTGTGGGCCGCCGGTCAACCCCACGGCATGGCCGCGGTCGGCGGCGGCGTCTACGGCACGACCGGTCGGATCGAGAAGGGCTACCGGCTCATGGGGGCGGAACTCGAAGGCGAGTACAACCCCGTGGAGGCCGGGCTCGCCTTCCCGAAGGTCAAGGCGGCGGACTTCAACGGCAAGGACGCCTACCTCAAGGCACGCGAGTCCGACCCGATCGCCCGGCTGTGCTCGCTCACGGTCGAGGATCACCTCTCGGCGGCCGGGATCAAGCGGTTCATGACCGGCGGCGAGCCGATCGTGACCCGGGACGGTGCCCGCATCGCCGATTCCCATGCCCGGCCGTCGTACGTCACGACCGCCGGAGCCGGCCCCTCGGTCGGCAAGCACATCCTGCTGGCCTATCTCCCCGCCGAGCATGCCACGGAGGGCAACGAACTCTTCGTCGAGTACATGGGCGAGCACTACCCCGTCACGGTCCGTTCCACCACGCGCAACGGCGTGTTCGACCCCGACGACTCGCGTATGAAGGCGTGACCATGGCGCTCAACATTCTCGTCGCCGTCAAGCGCGTCCCCGCCCCCGGCGCCAGGATCGTGCTCACCGAGGACGCACAGCGCATCGACACCAAGCACCTCGGCTTCACCGTCAGCCCGCACGAAGAATGTGCCGTGGAGGCAGCGGTCCAACTGGTCGAACACCACGGCGGAACGTCCACCGTGCTCACGCTCGGGCCCCCCGTGGCCGAGGACCAGCTTCGGACCGCGATCTCGATGGGGGTCAACCACGGCGTGCTCGTCGAAACCGAGGACGAGGAGTGGGACGCTCTGGCCACGGCCACGGCGCTGACCGAGGCGATCCGGACCCTGGAAGCCGACGGCGGGCCGTTCGATCTCATTCTGTTCGGCAACGAATCCGCGGATGCCGGCAACTATCAGGTCGGCATCCGGGTCGCGGCCGCACTGGACCGTCCCGTGGTGAGCGGGATCAAGGCCATCGAACCCGCCGACGGTCGCGCGATCATGAAGCGTTCGGTCCCCGATGGGTTCGAGATCCTGGACCTGCCTCTGCCGGCGGTGGCCGCGGTCAAAGAGGGCATCAACCTCCCCCGCTACCCGGCCATGCGTGGGCGGTTGATCGCCAAGAAGGCCCAGATCCGCCGACTCATTCCCGATCGACGCGACGG
>JBDNIX010000154.1:0-11152 GCA_041688045.1 Nitriliruptoraceae bacterium | reverse complement strand
TACCGAGTGCCTCGCGCACCGTCCCCGCTCCTCGCTGACCGGACTCCTCTGCGTCGCCCTCCCGCTGCACCTCCACCCGTTCCGGTCCCGCCAAGTGCTCCGGCGCGGCCTGGACCTGCTCCAGTAGGGCGTGGACCTCCAGCGCGTCGACCAGCGCACTGCGGCTGCCCTGCGCTGGCGTCTCGTCCTGGGTCAGGCGGTAGGCCATCTGCAGCGCCGGCTCGCGGCGGCGGGTGCCGAGGATGTCCCGGCTACCTACGTTCAGGATCTTGGACAGCCGGATCAGCTCTCGGCCCGAGACCTTCCGGGAGCCGGTCTCGATCTTCGAGACGGCACTGGTGTCGATGTCGAGCGCGGCCGCAAGGTCCTCCTGCCGCAGCCCGCGGTCGAGTCGGTATTGGCGCACACGGGCGCCGATCTCCTGCTCCATCACTGCATCACCTCCACGCATCTGCACATACCGTTACAGGTAGCTGCGAAAATCGCAATCTATACGAGTACAGTGTGCGACTGGCGTGCGTCCAGGTGGGCGGTGGCGTTTCGCGACGCCAAGCCACAGGCCGTCGGGAGCCTGAACAACTCGATCGCAGCACGCCTATCCAAGTAGCGACGACCGTGGCGAAGCCGTCTCGGACCTCCTCGTCGTCGACCGGCTCGGCAGCGGCCGTGTGGGTTGCTGCGGGTGGGCTCCCGCAAACCGTGGTGCACATTCCGGCACCCGAAATCAGGCGACGGGGTCCCATCGCTCTTCCAGTCGGCTCTCTTGCCGACTACCGACCGATCAGCCGTCGCAGGAGCCCTCGGCGTTGAGGCTGTGGCGGTGCCGGAGGTGGCGGCGAGTGCATCTCCGCTGCGAGCAGGAGAGGAGGTGGGCCGGAGCGCCGCTCGGTCTCGGCAACGTCAAAGATGGCGGGCGCAGGCGCACCACCGCCCGTCGTCGTAGTGGTGCGGCACCGGCGGGTCGTCGCCCAGCAGTTGTTCGGCGGAGAACTCGCGGCCGTCGTCGGCCGCGCACGGCTCCCGGTCGTCCTTCGGTCCGAGCACGCGGAGGACCGGCCGGTCTTAGCCGAGCTGCGCTGCTGACTGGAGCTCGTTTCGGACGAAGCACCGCATCGCTTCTTGACGCAGGCCGTGGAAGGCTCGGCCTTCATCCTTCAGGTGCAACCCCATCTGGAAGTACACCATGCCAGCGCGATGCCACTCGCCCGCCTGAGCTGCTTCCATCACCGCCTTGTTGGCCAGCGACCAGAACACGTCACCGCCGGACGGCGTCTGCCCGAAGCGTTCCGCGAGCTCGGCCTCCGTCTGATCCCACTCAACGTCGGTCGCACCGATGGCCCAGGCCTTGCATCGAGCGGCGTTTCGCGCGAACTCCTTCTTGCGCTGCCGGTCGTAGTCGTCCGCGCCAGCGGGGGTGAACAGCAGCTTGTTTCCCCCGCGGGTCCGCACGACGATCGGGTCCCGACAGTCGGGGCATTTCCGGTTGCCTTTCGGTGGCGGGTCGAGCACGACGCCGCAGTGCGGGCATGCTGCTGTCAAGGTCTTCCTCCGCTGCTCTATCTGGTTGAGATGCCGGCCTGCCAGTCACAAGTCGAGTCAGACCCTCGAGCGGAGCCACCGGACCGGAGTCTCCACCACCGCGACGGTGGCAGTGACATCGCAACCAAGGGCACCCAGCGGTTACGGGAACACGCTCCTGGGTGGCTGAGCCAGCGGGTGCACTCGGGGTACACCCATGGACTGCTCGATGCCGAAGGTGAGCGTCTACCTACCGGACGACCTCTACCGTCGTGCACGTGAACGGGGCCTGAAGCTCTCCGCGACGATGCCAACGGCTTGTGGAGCGAAGCGCAGCGGCGTCGGCCACGCTGTGTCGTGTCGGACGTCGATACGGCGGGCCTTGTCGACGAGGTGCGCGACGAGTTCGGGGCATGATCGTGCCCGATGCTTTGGCGCTGGTCGACGTGGTTCCCTGGCTCGATCGTCCGGTGAAACCCTGGCTGCTCGATGCCCCGTACGTCGTGCTGGTACAGGATCTCGACGTCACGCTCGTGACCACCGATGGCTGCCTCGCGCGCCCCGCCCTACCGGGGGTGTCCCACCCAGGCCGGTGAGAGGCGCTCCCGGATGAGCGAGGTCACGCGCCGGCTGGCGAGCCTGCGCGTAGGCGAGCCACTCGTGCTCGGAGGCGCTCGACCAGACGGTCTGGTGCTTGAGGGAGGCCACCCGTCACGACCGTGAGCGCACCATCGAAGCGCTCCAGCAGCCCGTCGATGCGTTCGTCGACGTCGTTGGACAGGTGCCACCGCGATGCTTCGGCACGCAGGTCGGCGACGTCGATGGCGTCGATCTCGCGCTTGCCGTCGATGAACATGGCGAAATCGGTGGAGACCCTGAGCGGCCCCGTCGGCCCGCCGACCTCCCGGTAGTGCACGGTCGACATGACGTCGTAGAGCGGCGCCAGCCGTACCCGCCCCCCAGGCGGTAGCAGCAGGGAGAGGTTCTTGCCATGGGCGTCGGCGTTGCCGACGGCCACGGTGAACGTCGCTACCTCGACGAGCCGGCCCGTCTCCTCTGGGTCGCCGTTGTGGACGTCGAGCAGCCGCGCGACCTCCGCGAAGCCGGGCCCACCGTGTCCCTCGTATTTGCGCGCACCCCGGGGTCCGACGTCGATGGCCAGCGCTTGGCAGACGTCTTCCTGGTGCAGGCGCTCCGTCCTCCCGTCTCGGATGCGGCGGTCGTAGCGCGACACCACGACCACGGGGATCTGGTCCACCTCGAGCAGTTCGGCGTCGACCTCCGTCAACCCGAGTTCGCGCGCGAGCCGCAGGCACAGCACCTCGTTGGCGGCGACGTCGGGGTAGCGCCGATCGGCGGGTTTGAGGATGTGGGTGGAGGGCATCCCGCCGAGCGGGCGAAGCCAGCCCCCGTCCGCTCCGCGGGCGAGGAGCAGCTTGTTCTGCTGGCCGGCGAGGGAGGCCCTGACCTCAACGCCGTCGCCGAGCGGCCGATCCGGGAGGGCGCGGAGCGATGATGCGAGTGCCTCGTCGTCGAGCGACTCGGCCGCTTCTCCTCGTTTCGGAGGCGGCTGCCCTGCAGGCATGAGCACGACGTCGCCGGCGCAGTCGCGGCCGATCTGTGCGAGGAGTCCGGCGACGTCGCCCCGCCTGATGCCGTGCCGCTCCTCGAGCACGACGCGAACTTCGCCCTCCGGGAGTAGGCCGTCGAGGAATGGTCCCACCACCCCGGCCGGGTAGGTCGTCGGAGCCAGCGGCATGGAGACCGAGAGCAGCGGTCGGCCGACGGCCCAACGGTCCAGCGCGGCGTCGGTGTACCGCAGCTGGAACGTGCCGGTGCGGCGTTCGGTTACCGGCGCGATGAGCGCGTCATGGAGCCAGATGTCCAGCGAAGGGGCAGCCATCAGCTGTCAGCCCGCCGACGAACGACGAGTTCGAGATCGAGGCGCCGCAGCACCCGGAACATCCGCTCGGTCTGCGCCGTGGACTTCCCACGCTCGAGCTGGGAGAGGTACGGCCGATGCAAGCCCGCCTTCTTGGCCAGTGACTCCTGGGTGAGCCCCGCTTGCTCGCGGAAGTGCGCCAGGCGGTGCCCAGCGAGGCCGGATCGAACACGACCCATTCGTCACGACCCATCTCGGCGCCGATGTACGAGTGTCCGTATGTCGGCGCGTACTTGCGGTCTGTATGAGAATCAATACATCAGGCACTGCGGGCGCGAAGTACGCGGAACCGTTCGGGCCCGGCGAGGTGTGGTGGGCCCCTCACGTTCAGGCCTGGAGTCCAAGCTCGGTGAGCAACTCGTCGGCTTCGTTAGTGGTCGGGGGCCACCTCGAGCTCATCGAGGTGGGGCAGTTCCTCGACGATGTCGAAGGCCGCCTCGAGTTCGTCGCGCCACGCGTACGCCGGCGTGCACATCTCCAGCGGCGGCCAGTGGTGGGGGTCGGGCAACGCCTCGGGGGCCGATGTCGGCCCGAACACGACCACGCCGCGTCCGGGTCCCGGATCCAACCGCAGCCACCAGCGGATCCCGGAGCGCCCATCGGCGTGCAGCGCATCTGCCCACTGCCAGCCCAGTTCGTAGTCGGAGCCGGCCGCCAGCTGCTTGCCCACCTGTGAGCCGCGGGCGGTGAAATCGGCGATCTGGTCGGTGCCGACCACCGGCCCTTCCCACACCACCAGCGCGTCCAGCGTCGCGGTGGAGATCAGCGCGTCGAGGTCTTCGGAGTCCGTCAGCTTCTCGATCAGCGCCCCGACCGGGTCATCGGTGAAGTAGCAGGAGCCGTGCGGGCTGACCAGGTCGAACCGGCCGGGTCCGTCGCTGCGGTCCCGGGCGGCGAACCACCACGGCGAGCCGAACTGCGCCCACGACGCCCGGGCCAGCCGCTCCTCAGACAGGTCCTCCGACACCACCCGCCCGACCCGCGGGGGGGTCGGTGCGGGGGTAGCCGGGTGCTGCCGGCTCACGCCGCCGCGCGGCGGCGCAGCTGTCCGGCTGCCCGCTCGAGCCGGTCGTCGAGCCCGTGCTTCTCCAACCACTGCAACGGGGTGGTGTCCTCGAGGTCGCGGCGACGGCCCGTCAGCCACGCCACCAGGTCGACGGTGGCGATCGGACCGCCCATCGGCAGCCGGCGCCAGAGAGCGATGACCGGTTCACGGACCTCGAGTCCACCCGGCCGGACCCGGAACTGGAACGCGGGCGCAGCCCAGCGATCGTCGGCGGTCTTGAACGCGATCAGCCGGCCGCTGTCGATGCGGTTGCGGACCGCCTGTTCGCTGATGGGCGACTTGCCGGCACCCGGCAGCGCGTAGCGCAGCTGCCCGACGGTGTAGACCGGCCCGATGCGGGCCGCGTACCGGTTGGGGCGGGGCAGCACCCGTTCGATGGTGCGCGCAAGCGCGTCGGGGTCGCCGACCTCCTCGAGCGTCTCCCCACGCCGGATGAGGTGCGCGGCGTAGGACTCCACCGCCCGCCAGGCAGCCAGGTGCAGCTCACGCAACGCCTCGCTGCTCGCGGAGTCGGCCACCGCCGAGGACACCAGCAGCTCGACGATCTGCTCGCGTGACATCGTCGGCGGGTCATCGAGCCCCATCCGCTCGGCGAGCTCCGTGAGCTCGACCGGCTCGTCGGCCGGTAGGCGGGCAGGCGCGGTCGTGCCCGAGGTGAACCTGGCCCGCTCACCGTGGGGCTTGGCGCGGATGACCTTCTTGCCGGTCCTTCGGGTGGGAGCAGCCATGAGATCGTCCTCCTCACCCACCAGGCTACACCCCAACCCTCACAACCCCAACAGTCACAAGGTCGGGTGGTTGATCCTGGAGCCCGCTCGACCTCACCTTTGGGTGGATCCTTCGCCGTCGATGGGGAGGGCCATGGTCGTGACTGCGGTAGGCAGACCGCTCAACCGCGCCGGCGGTCTGGCGTACGCGCGGATCGTCGAGGCGCCTGACGCTCCTGACTCGACAGTTTGCCAGTGCTGTAGGCAACGGTTCGTCAGAATAGGCGGGCGCACGGCGGACTGAACGGTCGTTCGGCGTTCGCGGATTCTTAAACGCCGACGTGGTACAGTGACGCGGGATATTCCGAAGTTTCGGTACAGCGAACGGGCGAGGCCGATCGTGGGTGAGGTGCGGAACGGCGCCACCGAGGCCTCCGCCGTGGCGGTGGCGGAGCTGGCCGCGGTGCTCGAGGAGCTCGGTGTCGAGTATCGCGTGCCAGACGTTCCCCACGGCCCCGCCCTCGAGCTTCCTGGCGGACTCCGAATCGAGGTGAAGGCGTCGAGTCGGCCGACGATCAGCCGGCTGGAGCGCCTCGGGCTCGGGCGTGCGACCGCTGGCAGCGTGATGGTCCTCGTCGCCGATCAGCTGGACCCAGGTGCTCGGAAGGCGTTGAAGGACGCCGACTGGGGCTGGCTCGACCGTACGGGTCACCTGCGGATCATGGCGGGCCCGGTGCAGATCGACCGCCCGGTTGGGAGCTTGGCAGGCCCCGATCCGCAACCCCCGGAACCGTTGCGCCGCCCGACGGGCCTCGCGGTCGCGCTCGAACTCCTCAACAGCGATCAGCCAACTCCGGTGCGAACGTTGGCCCGTGCGGCGGGCGTCTCGGTGGCTGCGGCGCATGCGACGCTGGGCGAGCTCGCGAGCTCCGGGCTCGTCACCGACGGGCGACCTCGCCACCCCGACCTGTTCTGGGCAGTGACCGACCGCTGGCGGCTCCGGTGGTTCCCGCTCCTGTCGGAGCCGACGCCGCAGATCCCGAGCACGACGCACCAACTGCTGCGCATGCGGCTCGATGAACCGCACCTGGCGGGGTGGGCCGAGGTCGGGGATCGGGCCGCGCAGAGCTTCGGTGCGCGCGTCGCGGCCGAGGGCCCCCGACGGTTCTACCTGCCGGATCGACGAGCCCTCACCTGGGCGCTCAGGACCTGGGGCGAGGCCTCCGAGGATCGGTCCGCGTCCTGTTTCGTGGCGGTGCCTCCCACGAGTCACGCCACGACCGACCGAGTCGACGCCAAGGGCGAGTGGCCCCGCGCGAGACCGCTCGTCGTGGCGATCGACCTCGCGAGCGGTGGCAGCCCGCGGAGCCGTGAGATCCTCGACGGCTGGACATCTCCCCCTGAGGAGCTACGCCGTGTCTGGTGAGGCTCGGATCCTCCAGGGTGACGGTGGTGTGTTCGGCGACATCATCGACGGGCTGCACGACGTGGTCGAACAGCTCCGCCCGACGCCGTTCGCCTTGGTGGGAGGTGTCGCCGTGCTGGTCCACGTACCGGGGCACCGTGTCACCGAGGACATCGACAGCGCAGTTCGCGGCCGCATGAACGACATCCGCGAACGACTCCTGGTCGTCGCCGAACTGCCGATCGCGAGGGATGCGACCGTGGTCATGCCCAACGGCATCCCGGTGGACGTGCTGGCCGACGGGTATGGGGATATCCGCAGAGGACTGGGGCTCAGGACGGCGAAGAGGCTCGGGGTGCGCTGGGCGATCGAGACGGCCGAGCCGATGACGGTCGGCGCCTTGCCGGCCAACTCTCGCGGTCCCGTGACTTTGCCCGTCGCGCGGCCGAGCGCACTCGTCGCGATGAAGACGGTGTCCATCGCCGATCCGCGCCGCGGCGACAAGCGTGCGACGGACCTGTTGGACCTGTGGCGCCTGCTCTCCGACGCCCCGATCGCATCAGCCGAGATCGTCGAGGAGTTGCGGACCGCACCTGAGGATCTACACGCGTGGGTCAAGAGGCAGCTCAGGAAGCTGTTCGACGACGATCCAGCAGGCTTCCGATCGAAGATGGCGGCGGGGGTCGGGGCGGCTCAGACGGTCGGGGAGATCCGCGAACTCTGGCAAGCGGTCATCGAGCCAGGCTTCGGATGACTCCCACGCGATGGGCGAGGTATGTCTGCTCCTCAGACACGCGGGGAGATCATATGTTCTGGTCGATGGGCGTCGTCACCGAACCGGTAGCGCGCCGTTGCTCTCCGTGTCCACGTGATCAACCATCGAGTGGAGCGGTCGCCATCACCTTTGGGTTGGGAGGGTCTACGTCGAAGGCGGGGTCAGTTTCGCTCGCCGGTCGGCGATGAGCCGGCGCAGACGGTGGATGCGGCGGTCGTCGAAAGGGAGCTCGTCGAGGTCTCCGATCCACCGGCCGGTCTTCCGTACCAGCTCGAGGAGCGTGCGCCGGACCGCTCGTTCGGGAACGCCTGTCGCTTGGCCGAGCGCGACGAAGGCACGCCAGGTGATGTTCTCGCGATCCTTGCCGTCGACGGAGAGCGCCATGGTCGTGTCGCCGTAGGGGTGGGAGCTGGGGATGTCGTAGGCCGGTGTTGGCCTCCACTCGCCGTCGGGCAGCTGGTGGACCGAGAGGTTCTTGGCGTGAGCATCGCCGTTCCCGGTGAGGTAGGCGAACGCAAACTGCAGCAGGAGCGCTCGGGCGGTGACGAGCGGTGCAGCGGTCACCTCCGCCAGCCCGCGCGTGACCTCTTCCGTGGTGAGCAGGTACTTGTCGGACGGGTAACGCCTGAGCACCTGACAGGCGTCCTCCTGAGCGAGACGAGCCAGGCCGCCATCCTCGACGATCCGGTCGAAGCGCTCGACGAGCAACCCGTGTCGTCCGTCCCGGTCGGTGACGACCTCGGCGGACGCGGTAGGCAGACCGCTCAGCCGCGCCGCGCGGAGGAAGAAGGCCTCGTTCGCCACCAGGTGGGGGATCTCGGGCGGGTCGAGTTTGAGCAGGTACCTGCCACGCGGGCCCGTGACCGGGAAGGCGATCATGCGTCCGGAGATCTTGTCCTGCACACCGGGCAGGGCGACCCGATCGAAGCCGGTGGGGTCGGTCCCGACCGCTCGCGCGAACAGCTCGGCGAACGACACGTCGCCAGGTGCGGCCATCTCGGGAGCGCCGCCAGCTTCGTCCGCGGGTGGTTCGCCTCGCGGGATGACCCGGACGTGCCCAACGGTGTCGCCACCGACGGCGAGCAGGAGCGTGAGTTCGTCGTCTGCCGAGGTCTTGGTGGCCGACCGCACCGCCATGAGGCGACGCCCCTCCGGCAGCAAGCCGGCGAAGAAGGGCGGCAGGGCGCCGGCCGGCGTCATGACGTCTTCGCTGCTCAGCGGCAGGCTCGTCGCGACCGGTCGACCGCGCCTCGCCAGATGCGCGGGCAGGTAGCGGAACCGGGTCCCGGTCGGGGTCCGATCGAGTTCGGCGGCAGGCTCCTTGCCGACGTAGACGTCAGCGGTATCGACGCGGCGGAGGTCCCGAAGATCCCGGGTCATCGCTCGCTGTCCGCCTGCTGCGGTCCTGCCCGGCGGGGCACGACGGCGAGCTCGAGGCCGAGCACCTCGAGCACGGCCCTGACGCGGTCCAACTGCACGGTCGGCTTCCCCGCCTCCAGGGTGTGGACGAACCTCGTGGAGACGCCGGCGAGATCGGCGAGCTCGTCCTGTCGCAACCCGAGCTCCGCGCGTCGCTCCCGCACGACCTTCGCCAGCATGGTTCCTCCCAATGCACGTCCGTGCAGATACTGGCGATCATGCTGCCTGAGTGACGGTGAGTCAAGGCTCAGACGCACGTTCACGCATATCACGATCTTCACCCGAGCGACGTCGCGGAAAGCCGACGTGGGCGGGTCCCGCTGCTCGAGCTCATCGGTCTGCTGTTCGCTGCCGGTGGCCGCGCCTGTCGCAGGCCCCTCCCCAGACCGAGCGTTCATCCACAGCTGCTTCGACGCCCACCGCCTCCCCACCACTCCGAGGTGCGAGGCTGCCAGCGGGCAGCGGAGCGCAAGGATGTCGTGGACGACCTGGACGAATCGCTCGGCACCTACCTCGACGACTGGCTCGAACGTCGTCGCCCTCAGCTGCGCCCCACCACGCAGCACAGCTACCAGCAGCTCATCAGGTGTTACCTGCAACCGATGCTCGGCGAGGTGCAACTGCGGAAGCTGGACCGTCGCATCCTCGAGCGCGCCTACGCGCGACTGCTGGCGAGCGGCGGCCGCTCCGGCAGGCCGTTGTCGACCAAGACCGTCCAGTACTGCCACGGCGTGCTACGCAGGGCACTCGAGGACGCGACGCTCGACGGTCTGCTCGAAGCCAACCCGGCACGGATTGCGCGTCCGCCCCGTCACGCACCCGATGACGATGAGTTCGACGACGACCTGCAGGTCTGGACCGGCGCCCAGGCAGCCGACTTCCTCGCGTTCGTCGAGGGCCATCCCTTGCGGGCCCTGTGGCATCTCGCGCTCGGCACCGGCGCCCGCCGCGGCGAGCTCCTCGGGCTGCGGTGGGTGGACGTGGACCTCGATTCCGGTCAGATCCGTATCCGCCGATCGCTCTCGGTGATCGAGGGTGTGCCCCGTCTGCTCGGCACAAAGACGTCCCGGTCCCGGACGCTCAGCATCGGCTCGTCGGTGGTCGAGGCGCTACGCCGGCATCGTGACGAGGAGGAGCATCGACATAGGGCAGCTGACGAGTGGCGCAACCGATGGGGGCTGGCATTCACCGGTGTACAGGGCGAACCGATCGATCCGATCCAGGTCACCACGACGTTCCGGGACCTGGTCCGCCGCGCTCCGGTACCGGTCATCCGGTTGCACGACCTCCGTCACTCGAACGCCAGCCTTCGAAATACCCGCAGAGTCGCAGCTGATGCATCATTCGACGGCTTCGGAGATGCGGTTGTGGCGGTGCTGTAGGGCTGTTGGGCTGTCGCGGGGTCTTGGTGCTGGCGGAACTGTGGGCGCTGTGATGGCTGGTCAGGGACCGGTTCCGACAGGGTAGTTGCAGCAGGTGGCAGTATGCGTCATCTGGTTTGGTTGCGTTGGGTGCCTCGATGTGGCGTCTGATGCCGGTGGTGGGGATGGCGTGTGGAGCGGTCTCGGGCTGGGCATGCAGGGTTGGCGTTGGTCACGGCGGCGACACCGTTGCGGCCGGAGGAGGCGTTGTTCGACGCGATGTTGGCGGGGTGGAACAACCGGCAGGCTGCCCGTCGGTTGAGCCCCTCGACGATCAAGGATGGCCAGCGGGTGGTGCGACGGTTCGCGACGTTCTCGGGTGGGTGGCCGTGGTCGTGGCGGGAGGAGCAGCTCGAGGCGTGGGTGGCGACCAACCGGTGGGCGCACTCCACGGTGCGGACCTATCAGGGTGCGGTCGGTGGGTTCCTCGACTACGTGTGCGATCCGCGTTACGGCTGGGCGGTGGAGTGCGAGCGGCGGGTGGGCGCGCTCCCGCGCCAGATCTGCCATGACGACAACCGGGCGGTGCATGTCGCGGACTACGAGGGCCGCCCCGAGCGGCGGCCGCTGTCCCGGGCGGAGTTGCAGCGACTGTTCGACACCGTCGACGACGCGGTCGAGGTGGCGGCCAGCTCGGGCCGGAAGGGCTGGTTGACGGCGTTCCGGGACGCGGCGATGTTGAAGGCGGTCTACGGGTGGGGGTTGCGGCTGACCGAGACGGCGAAGCTCGATGTGGTCGACTTCACGCCGAACCCGGCGCCGTCGTTGGGCCGGTTGGGGACCTGCCATGTCCGGTTCGGCAAGTCCCAGCGCGGCTCGCCGCCCAAGCGGCGGTCGGTGTCGACGGTGATGCCGTGGGCGGCCGAGGTGCTGGAGCAGTACCTGGTCGAGGTCCGGCC
>JBDNIX010000013.1:0-4652 GCA_041688045.1 Nitriliruptoraceae bacterium | reverse complement strand
CAGCGACCGGTCGACCCCGAACCGACGGCCCAGTCGAGCCGCGACCAGACCGACCGCGCCGAAACAGATCGTCGGCAGCGTGGTCAGGATCCCCGCTACCGCATCCGACATCCCCAGTGCCATCTGGATGTCGCGCAGGACCGCACCGACGCTGGTCACGGCCGCCCGAAGGTTGACGGCCGTCAACAGCAGTGTGGCGCCCAGGAGCACCGTCGTGGGACCTCGGCCCCGCAGACCATTACCCAGCCGATGCGCGCCATCTCCGGACGGATCATCCGCGCGTGCATCAGCCGCGGAACTCTCCGCGGTTCCCGGATCTGTCGTCATCGCCACACACTGCGCGTCATCGCCGCACGTCCGGATCATGCTGGACCGCGCGCATCCGAAGGGTGTGGATGCCGTCGCCCGACAGGATCCCCGACCGGCCGAGCAGACGGCCGAGTTGCCAGTTGGACAGACCGAGCTCGGGCGTCCCCAGCGCATACTGCCCATCCACCCAGCGTGTGAAACCATCACCGACGAACGGCGCGTCCACCAGTCCCTCGACCCGGTTGCGCTCCGCTCCGTCTGCCGACAGCAGCGACAGGACGAAGTGTGGGCTGTAGCCGTTGAACAACGCCGCCGCCTCGTCCACGTCGTCGACGATCACCAGGGTCAGTTCCGGACTGTCTTCCCACTCCCATTCGACCCCCAACCTCGAGGTGTCGAGGGTCTGCGCCTGCGGCTCATCCGACACGCCGTCGGCTCGGGCGACCGGCACAACGCGATCGAACCACTCGCCTGGAACCGCCTCCCGGTCGCAAGCACGGACGTGCAGCTTGGCGTTGACACCCCGAGCCTCGGCAGCAGCCTCCACAGCATCGAGGAAGACGGGCACCAGATCGTCGACGCGGTCACGCACGATGCAGCACGTGTTGAGGGTGTTGCAGACCTTGCGATCCAACGAGTTGCGCACGGCTGCACCGAACCGGTCTGCGTCGGCCGTTGCGGCCGCGATCATCCAGGCCCCACCGGTGCCATGCAGCGACACCGGATTGCCGACCTGGTGGGCGACGGCGCCCAACTGACTGACGGCCGCACCGGAACCCCGGGCCACTGCCAGCGCCAACCGCCGATCGCTGAAAAGCGCCCATCCCGCCGCATGCGATGGCGCGTCCACCAACGATGCGGCACCCGGAGGCAGTCCCGCCTCCGCCAGGGCGGGATCCAACGCATGCTCCACGATCGCCCTCGCCGTGCGGAGCGCGTCGGAACCGATCCGAAAGACGACGGTGTTGCCGCCCCGCAGTACGCCGCAGGCGTCGGCGAAGACGTTCGGCCGGCCTTCGAAGACGAAGGCGACGACGCCCAGCCGATCGCGGAACTGCTGCAATTGCCATCCGTCATGTTCCACCTGCGCGACCACCTCGCCGCGCGACGACGGCAGTGCCGCCCACGTCCGCAGGCCGGCGATCATGTCGGCGCGCATGCGATCGGACAGGACGAGGCGCGTCACGGACCGTCCGCGTTCGCGGGCGCGTTGCACGTCCTCGTCGTTTGCCGCGGCGATCAGTTTGAACGTCTCGTCGTCCTCCAACCGGCGGGCGAAGGCCTCGAAGAACACCCCGAGGTCGCGGTCCTCCACCGACCCCATCGCGCCGAAGGCCGCGTGCGCCGCATCGACGGCTCGAGCCGCTGCCTCGCGGTCGCCGGCGGGAAGGTGCAGGACGTCACCGGAATCCTGGAGCACCACAAGGGCGTCGCCCGGCGAGAATGCAGTCGCCAGGTCGTCGGTCACGTAGGTCACCCGGTCCCCACCGAAAACCAGGGGGGTGCCGGGGGTCAGGGAGTTCAGGGGCGTCGTGTCCATACGCCGCACGCTAGGTGCCGTGCGCCACAGCAGCCACACCGGGCGCTGTGGGCGCGCGCCGGTTCAGGCGAAGGACGTTCCCCGATCGATATCGTGGACCATGCCGTCGGCGCCGTTGGGCACACGCCGCTGTCATCAGTCGACGCACCGACCGGTCCACCCGTCCAGTGGGCGATCCGACACGAACCGCTGGCGTGGCCGAACGTTTCGACCCGAAGGACGTGCGCCTCATGGGGCACCGGACAGGCGTACTACGGATCGGCGAGGTCTCTCGCCGGACCAGCGTCGCCGTGCCCACCCTGCGCGCCTGGGAGCGTCGCTACGAACTCCTCGACCCCGACCGCACCGAAGGCGGCCACCGCCTCTACAGTGAACGCGACGTCGAGCGGGTACGGGCGATGGTCCACCTGCTCGATGAGGGCTGGTCCGCGGCGGCTGCGGCACGCCAGGTCCTGCGCGAGCCCGCGGCCGTGGTGCCGTTGCACTCGATACCGGGAGCCGGTGAGAGCGCCGCCGCCTCAGATCTGATCGACCAACTCGACGCCAGTATCAACCGCTTCGATGCACCCGCGACCGACCTGTTGGTGGATGACGTGTTCGCGCGGTTCGACGTGCCCCGCGCACTCGACGAGATCCTGCTGCCGGTCATGCGTCGCATCGGTGAAGGCTGGGAGGATGACCCCCGGCTGATCGCCCGCGAGCACTTCGCGACGAACACCCTGCGACCCCGCCTTCAGCGTCTGCTGCGCGGTGCGTCATCAGCCGCCGATCGCTCCTGTCTGGCCGCCGCGCCTGAAGACGAGGACCACGATCTGGGGTTGCTGGCGGGGTGCGCTGTGGCAGCCCAGACCGGTTGGCGCATCCACTATCTCGGGATCCGGACGCCAACCCGCGCGGTCGAGCGCGGCGTCGCGCAACTACGCCCGGACGTGGCGATGATCGGCTCGATGTTCCGCATCCACAGCGAGGCTTTCCTGCAGGACCGGCCGGACCTCGGCAACGCGGGCGTGGTCCTCGGCGGCAGCGGATTCTGGCCCGAGGACGCGGCTCGGCTGAGCAATGCCGTGGTCCACACCGGTCCCTTGAAGGATCTGCCCGCGACCCTCGACCGAGCCCTGGCCGTCCGCGACGACGTCGGCTGACGGTGCGGCGCCGCTCAGCGCGAGATGCGGAACCGGATCCGGATGCTCGTGTGGTATTCGGAGATGTCCGCGCCATCCACCACCGCGGAGGTCTCCAGCACGGTGAAACCCTCCACGTTGCGCAGGGTCTTGACCGCCTCGTTCAACGCCTTGTGCGCCGCGTCCCGCCATGAATCCGTCGACACGCCGACCAGGTCGATCGTCTTGATCACCGCCATGTCCTTGCCTCTCCGTGCCGTCTCGGGCAGGCTCTACTCTCCGGGCACGCCCGCGCAGGATAGACGCGCGTGCTCACGCGGGGGCGTCGAATCGTGGAACACGGACCGGCTGGCCGACGTGACGGCGCCGACCGGGGACCCGGGCTGACCGGCGACCGTCGCACGTCACCGCAGGTACATCGTCAGGCTCATGCCGATGAGCATGCCGACCCCTGCGGCGATCGCCGCAGGCATGCCCAACCGGCTGCCCTTCACGTGGGAGATGAGCCCAAACACCATCCCGACCGGCCCGGCGACCGCCGCGACCCCCATCAGCATCGCCGCAACCGCCATCACGAGCGCGGCGACGGCCAACGGCGTCGCGAACCGGGGCGATGCCTCGACCGGAGCGAAGGGATCCCGTTCGACGGAAGGTTCGGTCATCAGCGTTCCAGCGGTGAGCCGGCCAGGCCGGCGGTGGGGCGGCATGCTGCATCGAGCCGTCGACCGTGGCGACGCACCGGCCCGGTCGACCCCCTCCAGGCTACCGTCAGGCCACCCGGAGCAAGGCAGACGCACGTGGGAAAACTCAGCATGACGGCGCCGGAACTCGACCACTTCTTCGAGGAGGAGCGCGTACTGCGCCTGGCCACCGTCGACGACGACGGCTGGCCCGCCGTCGCTCCGGTGTGGTTCGTGTGGTTCGATGGCGCGTTCTGGGTCTGGAACCTCGAGCGCGCCAAGCGGACGCCGAGGTTGCGCGCCGGCACCCGCTGCGCGTTCACCGTTGATGGTGGCGTCGAGTAGGGGAAGTTGCGAGGCACCTCCGGTCGACTGGACGCCTCGTTCGTCCCGGAGACGGATGTGCCGACGGACGTGCGCGTCGCGTTCTCGCGCAAGTACCTGCACACCGACGAGCCACTCCAGCCCGCCGACCACCATGCCTGGATCCGCTTCGTCCCGCTCACCCTGGCGTCCTGGGACTTCCGCAAACAGACCACGTAGCCAGCGAGCGCCGCCCAGGCGCGCCGGGTGGGCAGGATTGCAACGGGTGCTGCCACCTGCACTGCCGCACCCCACAGCACCCAGCGCACCTCGGGCCACCCAGAGCCCGCACGCCGGCGGGTGTCAGGCGGTCAGGACGCGGAGCGCCGACCTGGCCGCGTGGAAGCCGGCCATGCCGTGCACGCCACCACCCGGCGGTGTCGAGGACGAGCACAGGTAGACACCGGGGACGGCCGTTGCGTAGGGGTCGGACGACGGGCGGGGACGGGCAAGCAGTTGCTGCATGCTGTTCGCTCCGCCACCGATGTCGCCACCGATGAGGTTCGGGTTGTGGGCTTCGAAGTCCGCCGGCGTGGTCACGTGCCGGGCGACGACCTGGCCCTGGAATCCGGGCGCGAAGCGTTCGATCTGAGCCTCGATCAGCGGGGCCGCGTCCTGCAGGCTGCCCTGGGGCACGTG
>JBDNIX010000153.1:0-2559 GCA_041688045.1 Nitriliruptoraceae bacterium | reverse complement strand
GTTGAAGGTCCGTCCGCCGAACCGCTGAGGCATCTCTGGAAGGTGTCGAAGCCCTAGCAGGAGTGAAACGACAACTCGCAGGTCAGATGCGTGCGCTGGCCAGCCGACGGGCCGAATCGTGACGAACAACCCACCCGGTCTCAGGATGCGGACCACCTCACTCAGGGCAGCCTCGACCGGCCGCAGGAGCATGATCGCCATCGAGCACACCACCACATCGGCGTTGGAGTCCTCGAAGGGCAGGTCGAGGGCATCGGCACGCGTGAGCGGGCCACGCCCGCACCCCGCCGCCACCGCTAATTCGGCCCCGGAAACATCGACGCCGACGTATGAATCAGCGTTCGCGAATAACGGGTGCATTGGGGCACTGCCGCACGCAAGATCGACTACCCGACCCGGCTTCTCCGGGATGGCCGACCGCAGCCACTGGTAGGCCGTCCCAACGTCTCGCCGAGGCGCCCCGGTCAGCACCACTTCCGTGATGCCAGGGTGAGACTCGTGGTATCGGGACAGGTATTCCTGCCAGCCGTCGTCCTGCATGTCTGCTCCTTTTAGCGGGGCTGATCGGGCTCTTCCCGCTCGGGAACCCGGTCACCGAAGCACGCCATTCCGCAGCGACACCTGTGCCGACGACACAGAAAACACAACCTTGCGGGAAGAAACACAACCGTGCGGGAAGAAACACAACCTCGCGGGAAGCATCCGCGTCACCTGCCGGGTTTCACCAGCGTGATGACGATACTGAGCCTGGCCAGGTGCCACTGGACCGCCCGGCGCCTGCAAAGGTATCTCGACGCAGACCCGGCAGCCCCATTGTCTGCGGCGGATGCACTGCGCGTTAAGTCCCATCTCCGGGACTGTGATCGCTGCCGAGCGGCCGGGAGCGAATACCGCAGCCTCGCCAAGCTTCTGCACCGCCTGTACCCTCTCGGTATTCCAGACCTCGGCAGCGTCGAGCGTATTCGCGCCAAGGCAGCCGATGCAATCCGGGACACGACCCGGTGAACGCGATGAGCGGGTTGCCATATGACCTCGCCGTTATCGGTGGCGGAAGCACAGGGATCGTCGGCGCAAAGACCGCGGCCAGCCTCGGCGCCCGCGTCGTCCTGATTGAACGCGAACGCACCGGCGGTGACTGCTTGTGGACCGGCTGCGTACCGAGCAAAACACTGATCGCGAGCGCTCATGCCGCCGCGGCCGCCAGCACCGCAACCCGATACGGGATCGACGTGGGTCCAATCGCCGTCGACTTCACCGCGATCATGCGCCGGGTGCAACGGGTGATCGAAGACATCGAACCGTTGGACTCTCCCGCGGCCCTAGAACAGGCGGGCATCACCGTGCTCACAGGTCATGCCAGATTCACTGGTGAAGGACGCTTGGAAGTGGACGGTGCTGTAGTGCCGTACCGACGGGCCCTGCTCGCTACTGGCGCCAGTCCAGCCGTACCGGGGATCCCCGGACTCGAGTCCGTTCCTTACCTCACCTCGGACACCCTGTGGGATCTGCGACACCTGCCAGGCCGGCTTGTCGTTCTGGGTGGTGGCAGCATCGGGTGTGAGCTCGGGCAGGCGTTCGCGCGACTGGGATCTGAGGTGACGATCGTTGAGGGACTGCCACGGATCCTGCCACGTGAGGATTCCCAAGCATCAAAGGTCGTCCTTCGGTCCCTACAGGCCGATGGTATCTCCGTACGAACTGGACAGCGGGCCGTGTCAGTGACCGCCACCGGCGACGACTCCGGGACGCTGATGATCACCGACGGGGAAACGACCACGCACGTCGCGTTCGACCAACTGCTCGTGGCCGTGGGCCGTGCACCCAACACCGGGGACATGGGGCTCGAGGCGGCCGGGGTGGTTCTCGATGATCACGGCTTCGTAGTCGTGGATCCGATGCTGCGCACCACGAACAAGCGCATCTGGGCGGCGGGGGACCTCACCGGCCACCCGCAGTTCACCCACGCCGCGGGAGTACACGGCAGCCTGGCCGCAAGCAATGCCGTGCTGGGCCTTCGCCGCAGGGTGGATCTGCGGGCCATGCCACGAGTCACCTTCACCGACCCAGAGGTCGCTTCGGTCGGCGCAACGACCGAGGCGGCTGACCTGGCAGACGGGCTCCGCCAGATCACCCGCAACCACCGTGATGTCGACCGTGCCGTAACCGATGGAAATATCGACGGGTTCGCCCGGCTGGCAGTCGATGGCCGAGGGCGTGTCGTTGGTGCGACGCTCGTGGGACCCCGGGCGGGTGAGACGCTCCCGGAGCTCACCCTCGCCGTGCGCAAGCGCCTACGAACCCGCGACCTTGCCGCAACCATCCATCCGTACCCCACCTACGCGGATGGGCCGTGGAAGGCCACCATCGACGATGTGCAGGATCGGTTGTCTTCTCCCCGCACTCGACGGGCCACTCGATGGCTGGGAGCACTCGCCCGTCGACGAGTACGGGTGACGATATGAGAGGCCCTGCCCTGATCACACTGGTCGCCATGGCTGCGGCACTTCTCGCCACGGCCTGCACAAACCCCTCGTCCGAATCAACGCCGACGCCGACGCC
>JBDNIX010000152.1:0-10002 GCA_041688045.1 Nitriliruptoraceae bacterium | reverse complement strand
GGTTCGCCTACCGCCAGGCTCGAGTCCGGAGGTCTACGACTCCTTCCAGGCCATACAAGCCCCGTCCTCCCGCGGAACCGAGCCGATGGAAGCAACCATGACGACAACCTCGAACGACCGGCTCGCCGAGGTGAAGCACGGAGCGCTGGTTGGTCTCGTCGTCGGGGTTGCCCTGGCGGTACTGGGCGAAGCGGATGCAGCCATCATCCGAAGCACGGCCTCCATGGCTGACGTAGGGATCTTCGGTTTCGCTGCGGTGTACGGCCTCCCTGCTTCGGTGGCCGTCGGCTCGCTTCTCGGCTGGTGGCGTCCTTGTCGCCCTTGGCGTGGATAATCACCGTGTCGTGCCAGCGTTCCTCAGTGAGATCGCCGATGTCGATGCCGCAGACCTCCGACACCCGCAGCCCGTTGAGCAGCAGCAGGCACGCCATCGCGTACACGGCTCCGCCGACGGTCTCGGCGGCGTTGAACCAGTCCGCCAACTCGTGACGGGTCAGCCTGGTCTGCCGCGGGGTCTCATCACGAGAGGGACGCCGCACCGCGGCAATCGGGGTGGTGTCGGCCAGCCCGGTCTGGACCAGCCAGCGGTAGAACGATGCGAGTACGGATAGGCCGTGGCAGACGGTGTTGATCGAGTCGACCTGTCGTTCGAACCAGCGCAGGTGCAGCTCCACATGGGTTCGCTCCACCTCGAGTGGGTCGAGCTGGTTGGCGGTGCACCACGCGAACCAGCGGTGCAGCTGTTGGAGGTAGGCGGTGCGGGTGTTGGCGTTGCGGTAGCCGGCGAGGAACGCGCCGGTCAGACGACGCAGTCGCAGCTCGGTAGACGGATCGAGGACGGTCACGGTGACCTGGCTCATTGGAGGGCTCCTGGCCGCGACACGTTCGGTACACGACCTGCACCAAGCCAACGATGTGCGACCACCCGTGGCCAGACCCACCGGTTCAGCGTTGACGGGTGTCGCGCGGTGGTCGGCCAACCCCACGGAGCAGCGCTGTTGACGCTGCAGGACAGTGGCCGTACATTGGCCGGACACTGGAGGGGATGAGATGGCCACCACGCGCGCTCGCGACGAACGGATCGAGTTCCGCACGACGCCCGAGACCCGACGCCTGGTCGAGCGGGCCGTGCAAGCCTCGGGGAGCAACCTGACTGACTTCGCCGAGTCCAGTCTGGTGCTTGCCGCGCAACGGGTCATGGCCGACCGGGAGCACTTCGTGCTGTCCGACGGCGCAGCAGCCGAGTGGGAGGCCATCAACGCGCAGCCTGCCCGGGAGCTGCCGGGTCTGCGGCAGCTGCTGGGGCGGCCCTCTCCGTTCGACGAGTGAGCTACCGCCCGCCCGAACTGCTTGGCCCCGCCCACGAACTCGACGCCTTCGTATGCGCCTCATCAGAGCAGACGCAGTGGCTCGAGCGTCACGCCGGCCAATCGATGGCCACCGGCACGACGAAGGTGTTCGTAGTCACCCCCGTCGACGACAACGACGTGGTGGCCTACTACGCGTGGACGATGGCCCAGGTCACCGCCGCTGATGCGCCGATCCGGCTGCGCAAAGGCGCCGGTAGCTACCCCCAACCCGTCGCGTTGCTCGCCCGGCTGGGAGTCCACCGCCAGCACGAACGGCAAGGCTTGGGCGCAGCGTTGCTGCGCGATGTCATCCAGCGCGTCGCCGTCATCAGCGACGACATCGGCTGCCGTGGTCTGCTCGTGCACTGCGAGTCGGAGCAGGCGCGCGCCTTCTACCGTCACCTCATCCCCGAGTTCGAGCCCAGCCCCACCGACGAGCTCCACCTCGTACTTCTCCTCAAAGACATCAAGAGGACGCTGCGCACCAACGAGCAGTAACGGCGGCGGAGGCGACGGGCGTCGCGCCCTCCCGCGTGGAACCCACCGGACACTCGAGCCGTCCTACCTTCAGCGATCAGAAGGCCGACGTGTGAACACGAGCGAGTGCTGGGTACAGAACCCGGTACGCGGTACGACGTCGAACGGGGAGACGACCGTTGGAGGAAGCGTGAGGTTGCTGGTCGTGGTCATGGCGATGGCGGCGTTGGGCTGCAGCACGTCGGCGGCTGACGATGTGCTCGGTGAGCGGTTCGTGTCGATCGCGGTCGAACGAGATGGTCAGCCGTTGACCCTGGTCGAGGGCCCTGTGGAGTTGGAGTTCGAGGATCGGGGTCGCGACCACGTGGTGCGGTGGAACGCGGGCTGCAACACCGTCGGCGGCGCGTTCGACATCACGCCCGACCAGCTCCGGCCGGACCGGACATCGGATGGGCAACCCGAGTTCGACAGCACCACGGTTGACTGTCCGCCGGACCACCTGGACCAGGACGACTGGTTGACCGACGTGTTCGCCTCGTCACCCGAGTGGACGCTGGACGAAGACGGAACCCTGCAGGTCGCGGGCGACCGTGCGCGTCTGATCCTCGAGCGAGAGTGACGAGGTCTTCCTGAGCACGACGAAGAAGTCACCAACGGTGGGTTGTCCGCGTCTGTCGCACCCGCTACCGAACCCGTCCGGGCTGACCCTCGACACAGCCTCCCGCGCCGTGCACTAACGCCCGGACTTGCCATGTCTCTGGGGGGTCGTCGGGGGCTGGCTGGTGGAAGTACGGTGGGGATCGCGCAAGGGGGACGTGATGGTGGTGCAAGGTCTGTGGCGTGGGGCTGATGTTCGCTGGATCGGCCCGGAGACTGTCCGCAAGGGTGTGCGGCTGCGTTCGGGTGATCGGGCGGTGGTCGTCGATGCGGGCCGCTATCAGATGACGTCCTTCGGTTCGCTGTACGCGTCGACAGGGACGCGCCCGCCACGCCCGGGGCGTAGGGTCTCGATCCGGTTGGTCGACGGGGCCGAGGTTGCCGTGCCGCGGCAGCAGCTCGAGTTGCTTCCGCCGGTCCATCCGTTGGCACCCGAGCCCGATGGCACGCATGCGTCATGGTGGCTCGAGCAACTGGACCGGTGGGGTCGGCACGGCATCCCGGTGAGCTCGTTTGTTCCATCCGGGCTTCCGGCGGTGTGCCAGGTGCTGCATCCCTGGTGGGGACACGACGCTGAACCGATCCGGTGGGAGACGTTGGCCGGGCACCCGGGCATCGCCGAGCTCCGCGACCGGTATCAGACGCGCGATGGGCTCGTGCCAGCCCTCGCGCACGAGCAGGGCCTGGAGGCATCGACCGGTGAACTGGACGAGCTCACCGTTAGCGCGCTCGTCGAGGTGCTGGATAGCGCCACTACCACGCCCGGCGACGTCTTCGTCGCGGTGTGGACGGGGTGGGGCGACGTCCCGGTGCAGCGGTTCCCCGGTGCCGCTCGCCTCAACACGCAAGCTCGGGGCCACTTCCTGCTCCGCGGACCGTTGACTGGCGTGCTGAGTTCGGTGAGGGCATCGGTACATAACCAACCCACGTCAGGGTTGTGGTGGCCGGCGGACCGCACATGGTTCGTGGCGACCGAGATCGATTTCGAGTGGACCTTCGTCGCCGGCGAGCCATCGCTCATCGATCAGCTGCGTGACGACCCGCGGCTCGAGGTGGCCGAAACCGCCTTCGACGCACCAGCGGGCCGCGCCGTCGAGACGAGCTGACCGGCGTCTACGGACCCGGCCGCACAGCAGGCCGGTCGGCAGCCGCTCCGCGACGGCTTGAAGTGCGTCACGGCGGGTGAAGCTCGAGTTGGTGGCGGTGATCGCTCCCTGGTCGATCAGCTCGTCCACCAGCCCATCCAGATCCGGCGTCACGGTCGCGGTACGGCCGAGTAGCCGGCGGTGCCAGCCCGGCCGCACCCCCACCTGCCGGGCGCGGCGGCCCCAGACACCGCGTAGCTCCGTCTCGGAGTCGCGCTCGCCCTTGGTCTGCCGGGTCGCGAGGGTCGCGGTCTGCGCGGCCGCAGCCGACGCCTCGCCCCGCTGCTCCCTGTGTTCGACGATGGCGTTGCGGCGTTGGGAGAACGTCTCGATGAGTTCCCGGTCGGCGCCGTCGATGTCGGCATGCCCGTTGGCGACCGGCTGCCACGCGACCCCCAACCGCCGGGTCAGCTCGTGCCGCAGATGGGCCTGGTAGAGCACCCCGGCGGTCTTCGCATGCGCGAACAGCTTCCGCTAGCCCAACGTCCGCCAGACGCCGTCGTCGCTGGTGCGGGCGAGGTTGGCGACCGGCACATGCGTTGGCGGCCGACTGCCAACGCCGCGTTCATGGTGATGTGGAGCCGAGAAGCCGGTCGACAGCGCGTCGGGCTCGTTGGAGGTCCGCCGGGTTGGCGTGGAGCACGAAGGCGGTGTTAGCGGCGATGACCGGGGCGTTGAGTTCGAAGGCCAGTTGGGTCGGTATCGGGCGTCAGCTCGCCGAGGTCTCGCGCCTCGGTCGCGAGCTGCTCGAGCATCGCGATCCAGTCCAGTTGCTCGCGGGCGATGCGGTCACGGACCGCGCCGGGCCTCGCGGCGACCTCGGCAGCGACGGCCGCGAAGAAGCAGCCTCCGGGGAAGACCTGCTGGTCGACGTGTTCGAGAAAGCGTAGGCACAGCGCACGCAACCGCTCGACACCGCCGACGCCGGGCGAATGACGACCTCGATGAAGATCTCGCGGGCGGTGTCGATGGTCGCTAGCTGCAGGTCCTGTTTCGAGGCGAAGTGGGCGTAGAGGCCGCTCTTGCTCATGCCGATCTCCTGTGCCAACCGCCCGATCGACAGCCCGTCGATGCCCTCCACGGTCGCGAGCCTGGCCGACGTGGACAAGATCTGCTGCCGGCGGCGTTCCCCGTCTGCGCGCGGCCGCGGTGCCAGGGTGGTCGTCTCGCTCATCAGCGCCTTCCAGATCTGGATGGTTGACAAGCGCGCTCGTACGGTTCCCAGCGTGCAGCGGGACGCGCTCCACACGACCGTGATGGTCGACGGGCCCTACCCCACCGCGCTGTGGCAGCTGGGCATCGACGACAAGGTCGGTGGCGGTCGATCGCGCAGAGCAGATCTGCAACAGGATCGCGCTCCATGACTTCACCTGGAACAAGCAGACGCTCGAGCACCTGACCGCCTCCATCGGCGTGGCAACCAGCCCACAGCACGGAAGCACGACAGACCAGCTGCTCGGCGCCGCAGACACCGCGCTGTACCACGCCAAGGACAATGGTCGCAACCGAGTCGAACCGGCCATCTGAAACCTATGGCGACCGGCGTAGCGCCGGTCCTCCGTGTGGTCGTCGCAGCGTTCACGCGCCCCCGTCACGACGGGGCGGGCCCGTGGAGGCCCGCCCCGCAACGTGAATCAGACGCGTGGAACGCTTAGAGCGAGAGGTCCGTGCCCTCCAACCAGGGTTCCACGATGTCGGTGTTCTCCTCGAGCCACGTGCGCGCGGCCTCGAGCTCCTGGCCCTCTTCCTCGAGGACCTGGACTTCGAGGCCAGACAGTGCCTCGTGCTCGAACTCGAAGTTGTCCATTGCGGCGGCGATCTCGGGGTATTCGTCCGCGAAACCGATCCTGGAGATCGTGTGGATCTGGTCGGGCTCGCCGAGTGCGACCTCGGGGTCTTCGAGGTCCTTGAGGTCGTGCTGGCCGTAGGCCGGGTGAGGACGCCACAGCGTCACCACGATCGGCTCTTCGTTGTCGATCGCGGTCTCGAGCTCGCTGAGCATCGCGGGCGTGGAGCTGGTGACAACCTCGTACTCATCTTCGAGTCCGTACGTCGGCAGCACCTCGTTGATGGAAATGTCGGTCAGGCCGGCACCGGGCTCGATGCCGATGATCTGGCCGTCGAACATGTCGGCGTTGCCCTGCAGATCCTCGATCGAGTTGATGTCCTCGACGTAGGAGGGGACGACCCAGGTCAGCGGCGCCTCGTCGAGCCACGAACCGAGGTCCTCGACCTCCTCGCCGTACTGGTCCATGTAGTTGCTGTGGGTGTTGGGCAGCCACGCATCGAAGAACAGGTCGAGGTCGCCGGTGGAGACGCCCTCGAACACGATGCCGGGATCCAGCTGCTCCTGTTCGACCTCGAAGCCGTTGTCCGTGAGGATCACGTCCCAGAGGTTGGTGACGGCGATGGCCTCTTCCCAGGGCATCCAGCCGATCGTGACCGTCTCACCCTCGCCAACCGGTGCAGCAGACCCTTCGTCGGTGTCGTCGTCCGCGGGCTCCTCGGTGTCATCGCCGGTGGCGTCGTCGTCCGCGGGCTCCTCGGTGCTGTCATCGTCAGTCGTGTCGTCGTCCGCGGCGCCGCCACACGCAGCCAGAAGCAGGGCTGCACTCAGGGCACCCGCGAACATCGTTGTTCGTAGACGTGCACGCTTGGTATGGATCGATCTCATGCCTTGCCTTTCATTCGGGAGGTTCTCGCCGACCAGCCGAGCAATGCGCGCGGTCCGGTCGACAGGGGTGCCGGCGCCACGACGGCGGACGGCAGGTTTCGGGTGGTCAGCTGGCGGCCACGGGCCGGGTCTGCTCGTCGACATCCGAGCCCGCATCCTCAGCCTGGGTCGTGCTCTGTTCGTCGACCTGCGTGTCGCCGCCACGGCGCGAACGGTTCTCGCGCCCGAAGGCGGCGGTGACCCGGTCGAGGAAGATCGCGAGGACCACCACGCCCAGGCCACCCTCGATCCCGAGGCCGATGTTCATCGAGGTCACCGCACGGACAACGAGGGCGCCGAGTCCTCCAGCGCCGCCCAGACCGGCGATCACGACCATCGACAACGCGAGCATGATGACCTGGTTCACGCCCGCCATGATCGAGGCCCGGGCCAACGGCAGCTGGACCCCGGTGAGAACCTCGCGGGGACGGGCGCCGAACGCTTCGGCTGCCTCGACGACCTCGTGGTCGACCTGGCGGATGCCCAGCTCCGTGAGTCGTACCGCTGGCGGCATAGAGAAGATCAGCGCCGACATCACGCCAGGCACGCGTCCAATGCCGAAGAACACCACCGCGAGCAGCAGATAGATGAACGAGGGCATCGTCTGCATGAAGTCGAGGATGGGTTTCAGCGTCGAACTCACGCGGTCGCTGCGGGCGGCCCAGACCCCGAACGGGATACCGATGGCGACCGCGAGCACCGTGGCCACGGCGACCAGCGCCAGGGTCTCCATCATCTCGATGTAGATACCCATCGCGTACACGAAGTAGAAGGTCACCGCGGTGAACGCCGGCAGTTTCCACGAGCGGGTCGCGACGGCGGCGAGCACGACGAACAGCGCCAGGGTGAGCAGCACCGGCGGCTCGGTCAGCAGCCACTCCGCCTGCTCGACGATCCAGGCGACCAGGTCGCTGATCGTGCCGAACAACCAACTGAAGGTGGTCGTGAGCCAGTCCTCCGCGGCCTCGGCGTAGTCGCCGACCGGCAGGTCGAACAGTGCCTGCGCCAGGTAGTGCTCACGCATCGGCGACCACCTCCTCGTCGTTGGAGAGTGCGGCCAGCAGGTGCGCCCGTGGCACCACCCCGAGGAGCCGCCCCTCCTCGTCGGTCACCGCGATCGGCACCGGGTTGCGTGCCGCCAGTGCGGCGAGATCCGACAACAGGGTGTCGTGGGTAGCCGTCGCGTAGTCATCGATCAGCAGGTCGCGAATCGTACTCACGCGGGCGCGCAAGCCCTCCGCCACCTTGTCGTCACGCGCGACGCCGAGGATCGCGCCGTCGCCGTCGAGCACGTAGACGCCGTTGGACTCATTGTCGTCGAGCCAGTCCAGTACGTCGCGGGTCGAGTCATCAGGACCGAATGTTCGCCGCGGCTTGCGCATGATCTGCTCGGCGGTGAGTACCCGGGAACGGTCGACGTCGGACACGAAATCGGCCACGTACCGGTTGGCGGGGTTGTCGATGATCTCCGGGCCGGTGCCGACCTGGACGACGTGGCCGTCTTTCAGCACGCAGATGCGATCACCGAGCCGCATTGCCTCGTTGAGATCGTGGGTGATGAACACGATCGTGCGGTTCAGGTCGGACTGCAGTTCGGCGAGCAGATCCTGCATGTCGCGGCGGATCAGCGGGTCGAGCGCGCTGAACGGCTCGTCCATCAGCAGGATGTCCGCCTTGGTCGCCAAACCGCGGGCCAGACCGACGCGCTGCTGCATCCCGCCGGAGAGTTCGTTCGGGTAGGCGTCGACCCGGTCCCCGAGACCGACCGTGTCCAGGGCCTCGACGGCGCGCTGGCGGCGTTCGTCCTCGCCGACACCCTGCACCTTGAGCCCGTAGGCGGCGTTCTCGCCGACCGTGCGGTGTGGGAACAGGGCAAAATGCTGGAAGACCATCGAGAGCTTGCGCTGCCGGACGCGGCGGAGCTGAGCGGCGTTGAGCTGGTCGATGCGCTCGCCGTCGAGCTCCACCGTCCCCTCAGTCGGCTCGATCAGACGGTTGAGCATGCGGATCACGGTCGATTTGCCCGAGCCGGACAACCCCATGATGACGAACAGCTCACCTGCCTCGATGTCGAGGTCCACGTCGGCGACGGCCAGGAGATTGCCCGTGCGTTCGAAGATCTCCTGCCTGCTCTGGCCCTGTTTCATCAGTTCGACACCCCGCACGGGGCGGGGTCCGAACACCTTCGTCAGACCGTGAACATGCAGTTTCGTCATCAAATAACCCGGTAGGGGAGGGAGGGGAGAACGCCACGACACCTGAACCGAGGTCCGGTGCAGCGAAAGGGCAGCGACGTGGAGTCGCGCCCCGTCGCGAACACGACGTCACGTGTGTTCACAACGAGTGACGTCGGTTCGCAACTACTACTTCCACCGTAGGGAGGTGCTTGCCGACGCGCAAAGCAGGACGGTGGCCGGACGGCCAGGTGTCAGCCCGCTTGGAAGATCGCCAGCTCGTTGTCCCCGGGGTCGAGGAACTGGAACCGCCGCCCACCTGGGAAGGAGAAGGGTTCGCGCGTGATCCGGCCACCCGCGGAGACGACGGCGGCATGCACCCGGTCGAGGTCGTCGGTCTCGAACGTCCGCAACGGGACGGCCGGATCGGTGCCGGCTGCCAGGCCGATGCCCACCGGACCGCCCTCCACCGCGGCGTAGGCGCCGCCATAGTCGGTGAAGACGAAGCCGAGGGCGGTCTCGTAGAACGACCGGGACAAAGCCAGGTCGGGGCGGAGAGCTCGATGTCGTTGGGGGTGATCACGCTCGGATCCTCCTCGGACGGGATCTGCCGACGGTAGGCTCGGGCCAGCCGTCGTTCGCGGGATCGCAGGCCTGAGACGTGCCAGAGAAGGCGTTGAGGGGTATGCGACCCAGACGTGGATGCGGGCATCGGCGTCGGGGTCGCAGTAGGTTGCCTCAGGCCCGCCTGCTCCGGTCCCTGGCACGGTGCCTTCAGTCGCTGGTTCTGGAGTCGACGGAGTCCTCATGCGGTATGCCGCATTCCTGCGGGGAAGCCCACGGCCGCGTGGCGATGGACGCTGCCGGGATCAACAAGCCCGAGATCAGCAACGAAACCCGACCGGACCGACCGGCAACATCCACTTGACACGTTCCGGATGGCCGCTGACCATGGAGCTTGCGGTAGTAGCTCCCCGCGGTTTCCAGAGCCCTGCGATGGCCGACTGGGAGTCGTCCGAAGCCCCGATCCCGGTGGCCGTTGACCCCGGTCCTTGCGGCGAAGAAGGACCGCACGGCGGAGCTACTGCTGGGCGACGTATACAGAGAAGCGCAGCTGTGAGTAGTCCACCAACAACACGCGCCTGCGAAATCAAGGAGCGTTGGCGCTCGCCCGAGCGGCTCCCCCTGCGACCGGCTGTGGATAACCCTCGACGCCACCGCGGTGGTTTGTGCTGCACTACCCCGTCAGCTCCCGGGGGTGCAGCGATGAAGGGCTGCGTCCCCAGCTACGAGACCAAGGCTGGTCGGCGATGGCGGATCCCGTTCGATCGGCCGCCGAGGTTCAACGCGGACACCGGGGAGGTAGAACGCCGCCAGACGACCCGGCGTGGATTCCGGACGCGCCGGGGCGCGGAACAGGCGCTCCGGTAAGCGCTGGCCGCCGTGGACCATCAGCGCCACGTGGAGATCCGCACGGACACCCTGGG
>JBDNIX010000151.1:0-12759 GCA_041688045.1 Nitriliruptoraceae bacterium | reverse complement strand
CCGCCACCCGGAGCGGGGGCCGACACGGCGACCGGTCACGCCCTGGAGAGGGCGCCGCTCGACGACCGTGAACGGTCATTGGATCCGCGCATGGTCATCGTCTGGCGCGTCTTCGGTGGGATCGGTTTGTTGCTGCCATTACTGGCCCTCAGTGTCGCGGGGTATTTCTTCGTGTCCGCAGCTCCATGGGCCGTCCCGGCGACTTCCGCCGTGCTGTGGCTGGTCGGCGTGACCTGGTACCCACGCGCCCGGTACCGCGCGTGGCGGTGGCGCCTGACCGACATCGCTCTGGAACTGCGGTACGGGATCCTGGTCCATCGCCATGAGGCGGTGCCGTACTTCCGCGTGCAGCAGATCGACATCAGCCAGGGACCGTTCGACCGCCTGCTGGGTCTGGCGACGCTGCAGGTGACGACCGCATCGGCCTCGGGCAGTGCAGGCCTCCCCGGGATCCCCGCCGACGACGCACCGCAGATTCGCAAGCAGCTGCTGGCCCGGGCGGCCGTTGCCGTCGGCGATCAGCCCGACGAGGTTCGCGATGCCGTCTGACCCCCCACCACCCGGCGGACCACCCCCGCCGCCGCCCCCACCGTCACCGGATGGCGATCGGGGCGGAGCCCCGGACTTCACGACCCTCCGGCGGCTCCATCCTACCTCGGTGGTGTTGGGCATTCCGCTGAGCCAGGTGGTCCAGGGCCTGATCTTTCCGCTGTTCGCCGGGTTCGCGGCCGGCGGAATCGTCACGCTCTACATCCTGACGGTCGTCGGGGTCATCTCCCTGGTGTTCCGCTTCCTCGACTGGCAGCGACGCCAGTTCTCGTTCGACGGCGAGGTACTGCGCGTCGACAGTGGCGTGCTCAGCCGCAGCCACCGCAGTCTCCACGTCGATCGCATCCAACAGGTCGAGATCCAACGTGGTCCGGTTCAGCGCCTGCTCGGACTGGCCGCGCTCCGGGTCGAAACGGCCGGCAGCGCCAGCGAACCCGAGGTCGATCTGCGCGTCCTGCCAGAACCCGATGCGCTGGCCCTGCGTGCCGCCGTCCGGGTCAGTAAGGCGCGTGCCACCGGCCGCGATCTGTCGACCGAGGGCAACGGGGCGCACGACCTGGACGGTCCCGACGGTCGGACCGTCCTGACGGTGCCGGCCAAGCACATCGCGCTGGCCTCGGTCACCGGTGCACGCCTCTTGGTGCTTCCCGCCATCATCGGTGCGTCGCTGCAGTTCGTAGGGCAGCAGGCGGGGCAGTTCACCGATTGGATCGAGCGCCGAGTTCGCCAGCTGGACATCACCGAACTCAACGGTTCCCCCCTGGAGGGCCCTGACTGGTGGCTGATCGGGTTGTCGGCGCTCGTCATCGCGATCCTGGCTATCGCGTTCGCGATCGGGGTGGGTCTGGTGCGGGACGGGCGCTTCCACATCGAGCGGATCGACGACGATCTGCACGTGTCGCGCGGGCTGCTCACAACGCGCGAATCGGTCGTACCCCTGCGCCGCGTGCAGTTCGTGATGATCCAGCGCAACTGGCTACGCCGACTCCTGGGGTTTGCCGCCGTGCAGATCCGCTCGGCGGGCGGGTCCGCCGGGGGGGACGGGCGCGTGACGGTGCCCCTCATCCCGGGCGGCGCGATCGACCAGTTGCTGCGCGAGATCCTGCCGGGGGTCGACGGCGTACCGGAGCTGACACCGCACCCCAAACAGGCCATGCGCCGCGCACTGTTCCGCTGGTTGCGTCCAGCGGCCTACGTCATCGCGTTGCTGTGGGTGGTCCCGGAACTGTTCTCGTTCTTCGCGCATCCCATCGTGACCCGGGTCGCGTGGGCTTCACTGCTGTTGATCCCCATCAACGCCACGCTTGCCATCGTCGAGTACCGCCACCTGGCTCATGCCTTGACCGACGTCGCCGTCGTCTCCCGGCGCGGCGCGCTGTCCATTTCCACGACCTTCGCGCCGGTGGTGAAGGTGCAGGCGGTCACGGCAAGGGCAAACGTCTTTCAACGGCGCCTGAAACTCACGTCCATCGTGGTGCACATCGCCGGTCCGGGTGCGCTCGTGGAGATCGTGGATGCCGCTGCGGACGATGCGGTGTCCCTGCACGCACGACTGACCAGGCACGCAGCGGCTCCGACCTCCGCGGCCGCCGCCCTGATCGCGTCAGGAAGCGGCGAGCCCCAGTCCGCGTAGCGACACGCGGAAGTCCTGCGGGTTGGTGGCCGCAGCGAGCGCATCACGCAGGGCCACCTCGCCTTCCTGGTAGAGATCGAGCAGGTGCTGGTCGAAGGTCTGCATGCCGTAGTACGAGCCTTCGGCGATCGCGTCCTCGATCTGGAATAGCTGGGCGGGATCGGCCACGAACTCGTAGAGCCGGCTGGTCATGACCAGGACCTCAACGACGGCGACGCGGCCCTCACCCGTCGCCCTCGGGACCAGACGCTGACACACGATCCCCTTCAGGGAGTTCGCGAGGGACAGCCGGGCCTGGTTCTGCTGCTCCTTGGGGAACATGTCGACGACACGGTTGATGGTCTCGCGGGCGTCGGTGGTGTGCAGGGTGGAGATGACCAGGTGACCGGTCTCCGCCGCCTGCAGCGCAGCGGCGACGGTCTCGATGTCGCGCATCTCCCCGATGAAGATGACGTCGGGATCCTGGCGCGACACCGCCTTCATGCCCGTGACGAAGTCGTCGGTGTCGACACCGACCTCGCGTTGGTCGATGATCGCGTTGTCATCGCGATGCATGACCTCGATCGGGTCCTCGAGCGTGACGACGTGGCACCGGCGCGTCGCATTGATGTGGCTGAGCATCGCCGCCGTGGTCGTGGTCTTGCCGGATCCTGTCGGCCCGGTCACGAGGACGAGCCCCCGGTGCTCCTCGGCCAGTTTGCGAACCGACGGCGGCAGGCCGAGTGACTCGAACGACTGCGATCCCGGCAGCACGCGTCGCGCCACGGCACCGATCGATCCCCGTTGCTTGAAGACGTTGAGCCGGAACCGACCCACACCCGAGATCGAGTACGCGAAGTCGGCTTCGTTCGCCTCGTCGAACCGGGCACGTACGCGGTCGTCCATCATCTCGTTGGCCATGTGCTCCGTGTCAGCCTGCGACAGCGGAGGCAACTCGACGATCGGCTTGAGATCCCCGTCGATGCGGACGTACGCAGGGCCGCCGACCTTGAGGTGCAGATCGGATCCGCCGACCTCGACGAGGTGGGTGAGATAGTCGTTGACGCTGTCCACGGGTTCTCCGACACGGTGCGGTGACGCTCAGAGCATCGACGGGCGGCTGCCTCTCCTTAAGCGCCGGAGACCCGAAAGAGGTGACGCCGATCTTTGTCTGATCAGGTCTCGATCAGCAGCGTCACCGGGCCGTCGTTGACCAGCGATACGCGCATGTGGGTGCGAAAGCGGCCTGTGGCGACCATCGCGCCGTGCTCGGCGAACCGCCCCACCACCGCGTCGACGAGTTGCTCTGCGGTTTCCGGCGCGGCCGCAGCGACAAACGATGGTCGACGCCCCTTCCGGGCATCGCCGTACAAGGTGAACTGGGGGATCACCAGCACCGCGCCCCCGACGTCGGCGCAACTGGCGTTCATCGCCCCGTCAGCGTCACGAAAAATCCGCAGGTGCCAGATCTTGTCAGCCAGACGGTGGGCTGCGGCGACCTCGTCGTCGTGGGTCACCCCCACGAGGACCACGATGCCGGCACCGATGCGCCCGGTCTCCTCGGCCGGATCTTCCGGCGTTGGCGCCGAGGTGACCGACGCCGACGTGACCCGTTGGACCAAACCGCGCACCTGATGCACCTAGCCGTCGACGATGCGGTGGACCGTAGGCGAAAAGCACCCGTGACCGGCGGCTACACCGCGCGCCCCGAGGTGTGCTCGCTACCCTCTGGACATGCCCAGATACCCGACGCATCGCGCGACGTCCGCGGGCGGTGTCGTCTGTGACGATCGACCGGACGGACGCCGTTGGGTCCTGCTGATCGCCCGGCGAAACGCTGCCGGACGGCCGCAGTGGACGCTGCCGAAGGGTGGTATCGAGGCCGGGGAGACCGACGAGCAGGCCGCCCTGCGCGAGGTCAGAGAAGAGACGGGACACGGTGCGGTGATCGACCGTTTGCTGGGCACCATCGACTACTGGTTCGTGTGGCGTCCCGATCAGATCCGCTACCACAAGTTCGTGCACTACTACTTCATGTGGTGGGACGGGCTCGCCGCCGGCGAGCGAGACGACGAGGCCGAACACGTCGAGTGGGTGCCGTTGGACATCGCCCTGGTGCGGCTCGCCCATCGCAACGAGCGCAAACTCGTCGAGAAGGCACGGACGGTCGAGCCCGAGGTCCCGCAGCCACCCCGCCACGCGGACGCGAGCGCGGACCGGTGACGCCCTCCCGCTGGAGATGGCGGGACGGGCGCCGGACCACCGTCGGTTCGCTGCTGGCCCGTACTGCGGCCGTCGCTCTCATCGTCCTGGCCGCCACGCTGCCCGCGGCCCCTCCCGCCATGGCGCAACAGACGGACCGCAATGACATCCGCCTGTCCGTTTCCGCCATGGACGGGGTGTTGGGTCCCGGCAGTGTCGATCGGCCCGAGCAGGGCGACCGCAATCCGCAGACCATGACCGCGGCGCCGACCACCCTGAACCTGCGCGTGCTGGTCGAGAACCGGAGCGAGCGGGACGTCCAGGCGCTGCGGCTGGTCACCGAGATCTACCCCGCGGTGCGCTCGCGCAGTGCCCTGCGACAGGCACTTGACGGGACGTTGACAACGGATCCGATCGTGATCCGGGATCCCGCCGTAACCGACGGTCGTCCGCTACGCGGGGGCGAGGTCACCGGCATCGCCCAGTCGTTCGAGCAATCCGACGTCGCGTGGGCGAACGGTGGCGGCGTCCATCCCATCCGACTCTCCGTCACGCGTGGCACGCAGGTCCTCGACGAGGTCCTGACGGCCGTCGTCTGGCTCCAGCAGCATCCGGACACCCCGCTCCATGCGGTGATGGTGTGGCCGCTGGCCGGGGCGCCGTGGCGGATGGCAGGCGGGGAGTACGACGCCGCAGGTGGCCACGGCATTCGACCGGGCGAGCGACTCGACGAACTGGTCCGTGCGCTGGAGCTGACTCCGACGGCACCGGTCGTGCTCGCCCCCGCACCGCACCTGCTGGAGGATCTTCGCGACCGGGGCCGTGGGTTCACGGTGCGTGAACGGCTTGACGGCGGCAACGTCGAAACTCGCGATGTCGAAGCCGACGACGTCGAAGCCCGTCTGGCCAACGGCGCGCACCGGCGCATCCGCGAGTTGGCCGGGTCCCTGCCGTTCGCTCCCGTCAGCGGCACGTATGCCTCGGCTGACCTGTCCGCCTTGCACGCCAGCGGGAGTCCCGCGTTGCGGGATCTCGCCAGTGAGACCGCCGCGATGGCGCGACAGCGGCTCTACCTGGAGATCGATCGTGCTCCCGACGGCGCCGTTCACCTGTTGGCGGGTGCGGTGACGCCCCCCGTCCTGGACCTGCTCTCCGGGGACCAGTTGTTGGTCCCCTACGACGCCACCGACAAGCCGGATCCAGCGAACAACCCACCGCTCGGACTTCCCGTACACCGCTTGCAGTCCCCAGCCGGGCGCGCCTTGACCGCCATGGTCGCCGACCCGTACCTGACGGAACTGCTGAGTCGCCCCGACGCCACCGCGGGACCCCTGGTCGCGGTCCAGCGCATCGTGGCGGAGACCGCATTGATCCATTTCGAGGCACCCAACGCCAGTGGTCGGTCGGTGCTGCTCATGCCCGAACTCAATTGGGACCCCGGGTTGGACGTCGCCGCACAGCTGCTCGATGAGCTCCAGACGGCCGACTGGCTCGAGTTGACGTCGCCCGGCCAGGCAATCACCGAAGGTCGGCGGGCCACGGCGTCCTTGGGGTTCTCGACACCGGACCCGGGGGACTTCCCCCCGGCGTTCGCTGCCGACCTGGATCGTGCACTCACGGAGTTGGATGCAGCCGAGACGTCCATGGCCGAAGGCGAAACAACGATCGGTGGGCGGCTACCGACCGATCTCGCTGACGATCTGGCCCGTTCCAGCTCGAGTTGGTTGCGGTCCGACGGGCAGGTGGCCGCGGAGCCACTGGTCCGCGACGTGCGCAGTGCGGTCAGCGAGCTGTTCGGCGAGATCCGGGTATCCGACGCGTCGGTCACGCTCACGTCGGACAGCGGTCAAGTTCCCGTGACCCTCCAGCGCACGCGCGGAGGACCCATCGACCTTCAGATCGAAGTTGTCTCCCAGGGGCGGCTCACGTGGCCAGATGGCCGGCATTCCGCGATCCTCACGCTGGACGAGGACAGCAGCACCACCGTGTCGTTCGCCACGGAGGCGCTGTCGACCGGGACCTTCCCCGTGACGGTGCTGGTCACCGATCCATCGGGAACCGTCGAGATCGAGCGGACCACGCTGACAGTGCGTTCGACGGCGATCTCCGGTCCGGCGCTGGCCGGTATCAGCTCCGTGGTCGTGATCCTGCTGCTGATCGGGGGCTTGCGTCGACGCCACGATCCACCCGCTCTGAAGATCGCCTCTGAGGCGAATGGTCGTGCTTCGGGTCGAGAAGCGCCATACTCGGCACCCGGGGAAGGACGAGGTGAGCGCTGATGTGGAGGCAAGACGACGGTGACATCGTGTCCAGGTGGCTCCTCCAGTTGGTGGTGGTCATGGCCGTGATCGCGCTCGTCGGCTACGAAGCCATCTCGATCGCGGTCAGCCACCTCGCCCTGGACGAGGACGCGCGTCAAGTCGCCGCGGAGACACGCACGGCGTATCGTGATGGGCGAGATGTCGAGGAGGCGATGGAGGCCGGGGTCGCCGCTGCGGAGGAACAGGGGATCGACGTGACCGACGTGAGCGGCGCCGATGACGACAGCACGATCACCTACGACCTGCAGCGCACTGCCTCAACCCTGCTGCTGCACCGGATCGGCCAACTGGAGGGACTGACGATCACCCGCACCTCACGCACCGTGTCGCTGTCCCCATAGCGCGTGACACAACGCCGGGGAGCCGCACCGAATGCGGGCAGGGACACCGATGCTGACCCCGTCGGCACGGTGGACGGTGATGCGCACACCATCACCGGAAGTGCAGAACCCGACGCGCCAACGTCACGGGCGTGGCCTGATCGCTCGCACCTCGGCGACCGGTATGAACTCCGCGAACCGATCGCATCCGGCGGCGCCGCCATCGTGTGGCTGGCCTATGACCAGCACCTCGCCCGTCCGGTTGCCATCAAACTGCTCCACCCGCACCACGCCAACGATGCGACCGTCGTTGAGCGCTTCGAGCGGGAGTCGCGCAGCGCCGCTCAGCTCAACCACCCCAACGCGGTGCGGATCTACGACACAGGACGTGACGACGACCTGGTGTTCCTGGTCATGGAGCACGTCGACGGACCGAGCCTCCGGGAGGTGATGAGCGACCGAGGGCGCCTGGAACCGGTTGTCGTCGCCGCGATCGGCGAACAGGTCGCCTCCGCCCTGGGCGCCGCGCATGCGCACGGACTGGTCCACCGGGACATCAAACCGGCCAACATCCTGCTGGCTGCCGACGGCACCGTGAAGGTGACCGACTTCGGGATCGCCAAGGCCCTGTCGGGCTCCGACGCGACGCTGACCACCCCGGGCACGGTCGTCGGTACCGCGGCGTACGTCGCTCCGGAGCAACTGCAGGACACCATCGTCGACGCGCGCGCTGACATCTACGCACTGGGCGTCGTGCTCCACGAATGCCTCACCGGGCGTCCGGCTTTCAGTGGCGACACCCCGACGGCAACCGCCGCCATGCGACTGAGCCACGACCTCCTGCCGCCGCGACAGCTCCGCGCGGACGTGCCGCGTGCGCTGGACGACATCGTCGCACGCGCCACCCAACGTGAGCCGATCGACCGCTACACCGACGGCAGCGTCATGGCATCCGCTCTGGCGGCCCTCGTCGCCAGCAAGCCCAGTGACGTGACGTCATCGCTGGTGGAAACCGACCGGGAGCAGGACCTCGAGGTCGTACCCGTCGACCAGCGGCCGTACTCCGGGTCGATGCCGAGCACGCGCCAGGAGTACGCGCGCCGACTCGCCGCCGCCCTGATCGGTGGCTTCGTCCTGGCGTTGGTGGCCTACTTCGCCACCCAGGCCCTGCGCGACGAAGAGCCCGCGCCGATCACGGAGGCGGCTCCCTGGGAGGTCGCCGAGACCCAGGTGTTCGATCCGTCGTCGCCCGGGGGTGGCGACAACCTCGATGTCGCCGCTCGTGCCACCGACGGCGACCCGCAGACGGCGTGGACGACCAACACCTATTCCGACCGGACCTTCGGGGACCGAAAGCCCGGGATCGGGTTGGTCGTCGACCTGGGCCAGGATGTCGAAGTGCGGTCCATCACGCTCGAACTGGTCCGCGGCGGCATCGACGTCGAGCTCTACGCCGCAGAGGAGCTGCCCGACACGGACGCCGGCTTGGAGGCTTGGGGTGAGCCGCGAGCCGCGCAAGCCGACATCCGTACCCAACAGACCTTCCAGTTGAGTCCGACGACCCGTCGCTACTGGATGATCTGGATCACCGAGTTGTCCGCGGACAGCTCCGGTGACTACCTCGCCGAGATCGCCGAGGTCCGGTTCCGCGGCCCGACATGATGGAAGATCGAGCCGCCGAGCGCAGCGACGAGCACCTCGTGGCGATCTACGTATCGCCGGACGAGCGGCCGGCCACCCGCGAAGCGGCGTTCCACGATCTCGTCGAGCGGTACCGCCGCCGGCTGTTCGCCGTCTGTGTCCGGGTACTCCACGACCCGCAGGACGCCGAGGAAGCGGTCCAGGAGACGTTCGTGCGCCTTGCCCGCCACGCGGAGACCTTCCGCGGCGACGCGAAGCTGTCCACGTGGCTGTACCGGGTCGCGCGCAACGTGTGCACGGACCATGTGCGCTACGACGCCCGCCGCCCGTCGACGCCCGTGGCCGACGTCACGGAGATCCGGGATCTGGCGGACGAGGACGACGGCATCGAAGGTCACGCCGCCATGTCGGAAGTGGGTCGGGCCCTCGAACAGCTCGACGAACGCTCCCGACAGCTCGTCCTGCTGATCGCCGTCGACGGCCTCTCCTATGCCGAGGCCGGGGAACTCACCGGCCTGGCCGTCGGGACGGTCAAGTCGCGCGTGTCGCGAGCACGGCAGCAACTCGGACAGTTGCTTACGGCCGAAGACACCGAATCAGAGGCGATGCCCGCCACCTCCCGCGACCAACGGCCGGCAACCCGCCCGTCCACGACCGCCGAACCGCGCGGTCCCCCCTCGACCTCCTGACACCGATCACGTCGGTTGGTCGTTCCCGCGCACAGCGGCGGGCCGACGGGAACCCGACCGTGCCGACCGACGTCCCACTGCCGACCCCTCCCCACGTAACCATCCCGCCCACCTCCCCACGTATCCATCCCTGCTGACCCCGGAGTAACCGTGGACCGCGCCGAGCAGCTGGCCGACTTCCTGGCCGGCGACCTGGAGCCGGACGAGCATGCCGCCCTCGAGGCGGAGCTCGCCCGGGACCCGGCGTTGCGCGTGGACCTCGACGCCATCCGACGTGCCGACAGCGCACTCGGCCAGCTGCCGTCGCCGGTCCCACCGGCGGGATTCGAACAACGCCTGGACGCGGCACTCGCTCCAGCCATCGCCACCGCGCTCGCCGGGCGAACGGGTTCGACCGCAGCCGATGCGGCAATGACCACCGACACCGCGGAGCGCCCGACCGACGAACTTGGCGAGCGCCGTCAGCGAGCCACGCAGCGACGCGCCGGCTTGCCGCGCTGGGTCACGGCCGTCTCCGGCGCCGCGGCGGCCCTCGTCGTGCTGGCCGGAGCCGGCGTCGTGATCAGCGGTGTGCTCGGCAGCGGCGACGACGCCGGCACCTTCGAAACCCAGTCCCTCGACACGGCCGACGACGGCGAAATGTCGTCCGACGACGCCGGCGACGACGCCACAGGGTCCATTGCGGTGGACGGACCGTTGTTGCTGGCCAGCGACCGGGATCTGGACGAGGACGCCGTCCGCGCCTTGCTGGACGATCCCGACGCGTTCGGGCTGGCTGACCGCGACCTCGATGCAGCCGCTGCGGACCAGCTGTCCGGGCCCTACGCCCAAGCACTCGGTGCCCGATCCGGGTCGGAAGCACCCACGGCCGAATCCGACGCCATGGAAGCTCCGGAGTCCGAGGACGCCGCTGAGGACAGCGCGGACGATGGCGCGGATGCCGACGCAGGGGCAACCACAGAGGACGATTCAGGCGAGGACGCCATCGAGGAGAGCGCGCCGGCTGATGGCGCCGGAGCCGCCGAACTGCGCATGGGCCCCGATATCTCCCCCGCTGACCGGGAACAGGTGGGGGCCTGCCTGACCGAGCTGATCGGTACCGAGCCCGGCATCGTGCCCGTGTATGCCGAACTGGCGAGCTTCGAGGGCAGTCCCGCGATCCTGTTCGGACTGGTGACCGAAAGCCCGGAAACCGGCCAGTTCACGCGCCGTGAAGTGTGGGTCGTCGACCGTTCCACGTGTGAGGTTCGCCTGCTCATCCAGAACTGAGTGCCGTTGAACTGGACGGTGATGGCAGCGCTTCGGGAATGTCCGACCCGTCGGTCTGGTTACCTGTGCGTGAGCATCCCGCCGCCCGGCGGCCGCTGACGCCCGTTTCGTTCCATCTCCCGCCGCGAGGATCCGATGTCGTTCACGGACACCACCCATCAGGTCATCATCGTCGGTTCCGGCCCAGCCGGGCTGACCGCCGCCATCTACGCCGCTCGCGCCAACCTCGAGCCTCTGCTGATCGAGGGTGTCGTCGAGGGCGGTCCCACCGGCGGCCAACTCACACTCACGACGGACGTAGAGAACTTTCCCGGCTTCGCCGAGGGGATCATGGGTCCGGAGTTGATCCTGCAGATGCGGGCGCAGGCGGAGCGGTTCGGGACGCAGTTCGTGACCGAGGACATCGTCAAGGTCAATGTGGATCAGCAGCCGTTCACGCTGGAAACCGCCTCCGGCGCTCTCGTGACCACGCAATCTTTGATCGTCGCCACCGGCGCCAAGCCCCGCCGGCTGGAGATCCCCGGTGAGGACGAACTGTGGGGCGCCGGCGTTTCGGCCTGCGCCACGTGCGATGGCTTCTTCTTCCGCGACAGGCACGTGGTCATCGTCGGCGGCGGCGACTCGGCCATGGAGGAAGCCACGTTCCTGACCAAGTTCGCCTCCAAGGTGACGGTCATTCACCGGCGCGACGAACTGCGTGCCTCGAAGATCATGCAGGACCGCGCGTTCGCCAACGACAAGATCGAGTTCGTCTGGAGCGCCGCACCCATCGAGGTGAACGGGGTCGACGGCCAGGTGTCATCCCTGACCCTGCAGGACACCAAGACCGGCGAGATCTCCGACTTTCCCTGTGACGGGCTGTTCCTGGCCATCGGACACATCCCCAACACGTGGTTGTTCGACGGCACGCTGGACACCGACGACGAGGGCTACCTGCTCGTCGACGAGCCCACCACCAGGACCAACGTGCCGGGGGTCTTCGGCTGCGGTGACGTGATGGATCACATCTACCGGCAAGCCGTCACCGCCGCCGGCACCGGCTGCCGCGCCGCGATCGACGCCGAGCGGTGGTTGGCCGCTGGCGGCGTCGCAGCGATGGAATAGCGTGCGGCCGTTCGCCGTTTGTCCCCACGAACGGCATCGCGCCGACGACCATCCCGCTCGATCATCCGCCGACACCGGCATCTGACAGGAGTTCTCATGGGTGCAACCCCCGTAACCGACAGTGACTGGACCAGCGAGGTCCTGGAATCCGACCAGCCCGTTCTCGTGGACTTCTGGGCCGAATGGTGTGGACCCTGCAAGATGGTCAGCCCGATCGTCGACGAGATCGCTGACGAGCACGCCAGCAGCCTGAAGGTGCTCAAGCTCAACGTCGATGACAACCCGGGCACGGCCCGCGAATACGGGATCATGTCGATCCCGACATTGATGGTCTTCAAGGGCGGCCAGCCCGACAAGAAGATCGTCGGCGCCAAGGGCAAGGCCGCGCTGCTGTCCGACCTGTCGGACTACACCGGCTGACACCGATCGCGTGGTCGACCGACCCTCGCGAGCGCACGCCTAGGCTCGCGACCATGGAGTACATCGCGCTCGGCAGTGTGGGTCCTGAGGTCGCAGACGTCCAGCGTCGCCTCGAGGACCTGGGCTTTGCGTGCCCAGAGGACTTGGGGGTGTTCGGGTCGGCAACAGAGGCGGCCGTGCGCGCCTTCCAGCAACTCCGCGGTCTGCCGTCCGATGGCATCGTCGGCGAGGACACCTGGCGAACGCTCGTGGGCGCGTCGTTTCGACTCGGCGACCGCATGTTGTACGTCACGCGGCCGCTGCTCTACGGCGATGATGTCCGTGAACTCCAGCGGCGTCTGAGCCGACTCGGGTTCGACAGTGGCTACGACGACGGCCTGTACGGCCGCCAGACCTTCGACGCGGTCCGCGACTTCCAGCTCAACATGGGCGCTCCCGTCGACGGCATCGCCGGACCTCTCACCATCGACGCTCTCACACGGCTGCACCGGCAACACCAGTCGGCCCCGACCTATGCGGCACGGGAACGCGAGCAGTTGCGGCGTTCGCCCCGTCAGTCGCTGGGGGGGGCACGCGTCATGATCGACCCAGCACGCGGACCCGAGGATCCTGGACTCATGGGCCCGAACGGG
>JBDNIX010000150.1:0-3433 GCA_041688045.1 Nitriliruptoraceae bacterium | reverse complement strand
GCGTGTCGCGGCTTCGCGGGCGCGCTCGTAGAACCGCGCGGCATCGACGTTGGCGTAGATAGCGGCGGCGTTGTCGCCGGCCGTGCGGGATGCGTGCCAGGACTCCCGGTACCTCCCGGCCAGGTGGAAGTGCATCGACAACAGCTCGTGGGCTTCGGAACTGCTGGCCGCGATCGTGTCTCCCGCGGCGGCATGAAGCCGCCGCCGTCGTCGCCGGTACGGCAGGCTTTCATAGGCGACATCGCGAAGCATCGCGTGCCGAAAGCGGACGGTGCCGGCCTCCTCGCCGAGGAAGTCATCGAGGTGGTCGATCTCGTTCGGATCACCGCTGGTCAGCACCGCAGCGGCGAGATCACGGGGGAAGCTGTATCCGAGCACCGAGACCTCACGCAGCACGCTGCGCTGGGCCGGAGGGAGCCGATCGATGCGTGCGATGACCAGCGAGCCGACGGAGTCGGGCAACGAGTCGACGTTGCCCGCCTCTCGGACGGCCGTGACCAACTCTTGGAGGAACAGCGGGTTCCCCCCGCTCCGGGTGATCAATGCCCGGGCATGGTGGTCCGGGAGGGGGTCGATCTCGGTCGCCGCGGTGGTCAGGGCGGTGGTCGCGGCGTCGCTCAACGGCTTGAGTGCCAGTCGGATCACCGGCGCGCTGTCGGGCAGATCGGGGTCCGGTTCACGGCGGGCGATGGCCAGGATCCAGGGTTGGTGTGCCGTGGCAGCGGCGATAGCCCGCACGACCTCGAGCGATGCCTCGTCCAGCCAGTAGGCGTCTTCGATCCGCAGGAGCACCGGGCCCCTCCAGAGGACGGCGAGCAGGTCGAGGACGGCCTCGTGCAGCCGTGGCCGGACGAATCGGGGATCGAGGCTCGCCGTCGCCTCGGTCGGGGGGAAGCTCCGTGCCCATGGCGATAGCCAGCAGGGGCGCCCATGGCCGAAGGTGTGGTGCCTGCTGCTCGATGGTGTCGAGGAGTCGGGACACGGCCTGGTCGTCGTTGGCGTCGGTTGACAGCTCGAGTTGGTCACGCAGCATCCGTCGAATGGAACCGTACGGCCTGGTCGCACGATGCAGTTCACCGGTCAGCTGACGGGTCTCGAGCGGTGCCGCGCGCTCCGTGAGCGCCTGCAGGAGCCGCGACTTGCCGATACCCGCCTCGCCGGTGATCTCCAGCACGCGGCCGGCTCCGTCCTGGACGGCCGCGACCGCCTCGTCGAGCACCTGCAGCTCTCGGTCCCGCCCCACCAGTGGCAGGCCATCGTCGACCCGGCGCGTGCGCTGTCCGAGGCTCCGGCCGACCACCGCGGCGATGACCGGCTGCGTCTTGCCCTTGACCAGGAAGGGCTCGAGTTGCCTAAAGTCGAAGACGGTGTGTGACACCTCCAGGATGTCGGCGGTGGCGACGATCTGCCCCAGTTCGGCCCGTCCCATCACCCGCGCCGCGAGGTTCACCGCGTCCCCCATGATGGTGGAGGTCCGACGGAACTCCGGACCGATGTCGCCGGCGAAGACACTGCCGACGTGGACGCCGATCTTGACGTGCAAACGGGGAACTGCCGACTGTACGGCTTCGAGTGCCAGCAGCATGACCTCTTCATCGTTGCCGGCGGAGGACGGGGCCCCGGCCGCGAGCAGGATCTTGCCACCGTCCGAATTGATGTCCGTTCCGAGGAAGGTGACGCCATGGGCGTCGACCGCATCCTGCACGATGCGGATCATGTCGTCGAGCGCGGCGGCCGTTGCATCGGGTCCTTCGGTACGGAGAAGTCCGTCGACTCCCGAGAAGCGAAGAAAGGCCACGGCGACCCGGCGGTGTTCCGCGTCGTGCTGTTCGGCCATGACGTGGTCGCGCAGGGCGAGTGGGATCGTCGGGAGCAGGTCGCTCGCCGTCCACCGCAACCCGGGACTGATCGGATCGTCCGGGCCGTCGGGTGCTTGAAGGAGCAGGAACCCACTGCCTCGAGGTGACCCGACGGACGCCGGTGGAAGTGCTGGGGCGGTCGTGCCACTGATCACGATCTCGCCCGCGGCTGCGGAGGCTTCGGCCGCGACGGTCCTGGTGGCGGCTGGGCCCGTCAGGATCAGCTCACGATGCGAGCCACCAACGAGGAACAGGTGCGCGGTGTCGCGGTGGATACCCACCGACATCTGCAGTTCAACCCGTCCCGCCGACGTCTCCATCGTCCCGACGCGGCGCAGTGCCGAGCGCATCCCGACGGCGGCTCGGCACGCCCGTCCGAGATGGTCGGTGTCCGTGAACACCAGCAGCAGGGCATCGCCGCCGAATTTCAGCAGGCTGCCTCCGCCGGCGTACGCGACCTCCAGGAGGCCGGCGAAGCAGGCGTCGATCGCGTCCGTGAGTTCTTCGGCACCGATGCGCCCGGAGCGTGCCAGCCGTTCGGACAGCTGCGTGAATCCCGAGATGTCGACGAACACGATCGTGGCGTCCACCGCATGCCACGTCTTCTCCGGGAACTCCTCCAGCCATTGCCGCAGAACGGCAGGTGCGTATGGGCGCATCCGTTGGGAGGCTGCGCTCACGGCTATCCATGTCGGGAGGGGCGCGACGAAGCCGGGATGTGCTCCGTGTCGTGGTGAGCATAGTCACGCGTCCACGGACCCAGGGAGGGCCACGAGCCGGCCCCGCCGCTGCGTCAGCCGACCTCTGAAGCGTGCGCCGGGTCGAGTTCGTCGCCGAAGGCTTCCGTCGAGGAGGAGTCGATCGTTGCCTGCGGAGCCCGCTCTCTGCCTCCTCACGTCCCGTCCCGATGGCCGCCGACCTTGGGAAGTGATGTGACGGCCGAGTACCGCGCGGGACCATCACCGAGATGCGACTGCCAGACCTCCACGCGGTCGGGTACCCAGGTTGCTCGCGGGATCGGCGCGGCTGCCAGCGCTTTGACCGCGGCGGCGGTCACGGATCCGCCACGGCGTGACCGCGCCAGGGTCACATGGGCGTCGACACGGCGCTGGGTGACCGGAATGCCCGCGGCGGCCAGAGCCTGCTGGATGGAGGATCCGAGGTGTGCGACCGCACCCGGCGGTTCGTCCCGTATCGCGATCCACAGCACGTGATCCCCGAAGCGTCCCGGTCGACCGAGCACCAGACGATCGGGGACCGGTGTCCGCCACAGCGTGCGGCGCACCAGGTCGCTGATCCTGTCGACACGGTCCGTGGTGACGTCGCCGACGAACGCCAGCGTGACGTGCCAGCCGTCAGGGCGGGTCCAACGCAGGTCCCGGTCTGCCGGATGCTCTCGGGGGAGAGCGACCTCCAGGTGGCGGCGGACCTCCGGAGGGATCGGTAGGGCCACGAACAGCCGCGTGGTCGGCTCCTCGTCGGCGGTCATGACAGCCTCCTTGCCCGGGTCCCGGATGGTCCCAGAAACCTCGACGTTCTGGGTTGACTACCCTGCCTCGGTCTGGTCGATCGGC
>JBDNIX010000149.1:0-6279 GCA_041688045.1 Nitriliruptoraceae bacterium | reverse complement strand
TCCTACCGGCCGACGCCATCCCCGCGCTCCTGCGGGCCCCGCAGGCCATCGTCGCCGGTGACCGCCGCCAGCTACCACCAACGACCTTCTTCGCCGGCAGCAACGCCGACGAGGAGAGCGACGAGGATGATGATGGCTCGGCGCTGACCAGCGGTTTCGAGTCCGTCCTCGACGTGCTGGACACCCTGCTCGGTAACCGCATGCTGAGCTGGCATTACCGGTCCCGCGACGAGCGCCTCATCGCGTTCTCCAACCACCGGGTCTACGACAGCAGCCTGACGACCTTCCCGGGAGCCTTCAGCGACGACGCACTCCAGCACGTGCTCATACCCCACCGCCCCGGTGTTTCGGTCAACACCCGCAGCTCAGACGCCGAGGTCACCCAGGTCGTCGACCTGATGATCAACCACGCTCGCACGCATCCCACCGAGACCGTCGGCGTCATCGCGATGGGCCAACACCACGCCGGACGCATCGAAGCCTCTCTGCGACAACGCATCTCCCACGAAGCCGACCCGGCACTCGACGCCTACTTCGACGAGTCCGCGGAAGAGCGAGCGTTCGTCAAGAACCTTGAACGGGTCCAGGGAGACGAACGCGACGCCATCATCCTGTCGATCGGGTACGGCAAAGACGCCAACGGCAAGGTCCCCTACCGCTTTGGGCCGATCATGCAAGAGGGCGGAGAACGCCGCTTGAACGTGGCGGTCACACGCGCCCGACGGCGGCTGACCCTCGTCTCGTCGTTCTCCCACACCGACATGGACCCTGCTCGCTCGTCAGCCCGCGGGGTCGAACTTCTGCGCCGCTACCTCAAGTACGTCGAGTCCGGCGGCCTCGACCTCGACGGGGCCGAGCAGATCACGCCCCTGAACGCCTTCGAGATCGACGTCAAACACCGTCTCGAAGCCGCCGGCATAACCGCGATCCCGCAGTACGGCAGCTCCGGGTTCAGGATCGACTTCGCGGTCCCGCACCCCACCATCTCGGGCAAGATGCTGCTGGCCATCGAAGCCGACGGCGCCAGCTACCACAGCTCGCAAACCGCGCGTGACCGCGACCGCCTCCGCCAGGAGGTCCTCGAGAACCTCGGCTGGAGATTCCACCGCATCTGGTCAACCGACTGGTTCAACGACCCCGCCGACCAGGTTCAGCGAGTCCTGGCAGCCTACGAACGCGCCCTCGACGCCTCGGATGACTCCTCGCAAGCATCGACACCGACCCCTATCCCGGAAGCCCCAGCTGAACCGGCACGTTCGGCCCCTGAACCTAGCCGGGGACAGAAACCGCGCATCGCCTCCGGACTCCCCATCGGTGAGCACCAGCATCACAAGCTGGTCGCACTCGCGCGCTGGATCAAGAGCGACAACCGGCTCAGAACCGATCAGGAACTCCTCGCCGAAATGATGAACGAACTGGGGTTCCGAAGGCGCGGAGGACGAATCGTAAGGACGCTGCAAGATGCCATCGACGACGCAACAGCAACGGACTCATAGCAAGACGACAGCTGCATGTGCACCCCTGGCCGGGTCTGCACATGAGTCGAACAGGTCTTGGCGACTTCGAGGCTCCCGGGCGAACGCTCTCACCAGCATGCCCTCTCGTTCCGGTTCACCGGAGACTGATCCGTCACCCGAACTGCGGTCGGGGGTCGCCGACCACCACGGTCCTGCGGGCCAAGGACCGTCAACCGTGTTGTGGCCGAGGCGTCCGTTGGCCAAGGGGGATGCGGCTTGGCGTGGCTTGGTCTCGTCACCAGTCGATGGATAGGCCTGGGCCGTCAGGTCGGTCTAGCCCTGGCCGGCTTCGCGCGATGGGCCACGGGTGGGGAGTGTCGAGTTCGCTTCCCCTGCGGGAGTGGTGGCCTCGGCCGACTCCGCGTCGACCGGGTCGAAAGATCGGCACCGTACGGATCGGACCTGTCGGTCGCGCCAGTGGTTGTCGTTCGGGGACCGGGTCCGACTACTCGAGGGCCGTCTGCTTGAGGTCGGCGAGTGCGGCCCGGTGGCCCTCGAGGGACGTTGTCAGTATCGCCCGTCCGATCTCGGGCAGCTGGAATACGCGGGGATCGGACACCTGGTAGATGACGTGTGGTCCGTTGCGGTGGGACTCGACGACGCCTGATCGGCGCAGGGTGCTCAGATGTTGCGAGAGCGTTGAGCCCCCGGCGCCGACGGCTTGGGCGATGTCTGCGACGTTGGACTCGCCCTGGCTCAAGACCTCGAGGACCCGGATCCGGATCGGGTGCCCGAGGGTCTTGAACAGCTCGGCCTTGAGCTCGTACACCGGACGGGTCATGTGGTGGCCTCTCGACGCCTCGTGCTTCTCGGTCGGTTGCAGCCTGTCAGGGAGTGCGCGGCCCGCGGTGCCGGTACCGCGGGCGCGACCCGACTGCGGGTCGCAGTTCGAAGGGTGCGTCCGCGTGGGCGAGGATGCCGACGCGGTCGAGGGTGCAGTCTCGTAACACGCAGTGACGCAAGACCACCAAACCTGCAGGGTCGTGTGAGCGCTCGGGTCCTGTTCCCCACCCGACCGAGTCGAGCGGATCGTAGGTCGAGCAGCCCTCCACGGCGGACTCGCCGAAGCTCACCACGGCCGGCCCGACGATGTTGCAGCCGACGAACTCGCAGCGCGACAGCACGTGCTCGTGACCGATCCGGTGAACCATCTCGGTCAGCCAGATGTCGCGGCCGACGAAACGTCGGCGTCCGTGTTCGCTCATCGCCCCTCACCGACTCCTCACACCTGCCCAAGACTGTGATTGCGTGTTTCCGTGAATAAGCGTAGCAGTGTAGACTCGGGGCCGGTGGTTCGAACTGGGGCCTCTCGTCCTCTTCGGGGTCCTCGTGATGTCCGCAATCGTTCGGTTCCTCCCTCGCCGTGCCGACTACGATCTGTCGGCCTTCCGAGACGACTTGATGGCGGGGATCACGGTTGCGGTGGTCGCGTTGCCGCTCGCGTTGGGGTTCGGGATCACCTCCGGGGCTGGTGCGGCGGCGGGGCTCACCACCGCGATGGCCGCCGGGATCCTCGCGGCGGTGTTCGGCGGGTCGAACCTGCAGGTCTCGGGACCGACGGGTGCGATGACGGTGGTGCTGCTCCCGCTGGTGTCGCAGTACGGGGTTGCGGCGTTGGCGCCGGTGGGCATCCTCGCAGGGCTATTCCTGCTGGTGTTCGCATTCGCCCGCATCGGCCGGTTCATCCGCTACATCCCCTACCCGGTCATCACGGGGTTCACCAGCGGGATCGCCGTGATCATCTTCATCCAGCAGCTACCAGGGTTCCTGGGTGCACCCAAGGGCGATGGCGAGCAGGTGGTCGTGGTCAGTTGGCAGACGCTACGCGCGTTCGCGTCGGCACCCGGGCTCACCACACCCGCGCTGGGACTGCTGACGGTGGCGGTCATGGTCGGCTGGGGCCGTAGCGAGCGGCTGCGTACGTTTCCCGCCAGCATGGCCGCGCTGCTGGCCGCGACCGGGCTGTCATTTCTGCCCGTGTTCGCAACCGTTGCCCGGATCCCCGCGATCCCGACCGGGCTGCCACTGCCGTCGCTGCCCAGCCTCGCGGGGCTCGAGGCCACCGATCTGGTACGTGCCGCGCTGGTGATCGCGGTACTCGCCGCACTCGAGAGCCTGCTCTCTGCGGTGGTCGCCGACGGTATGACCATCGAGGAACGACACGACCCGGACCGGGAGCTGTTCGGGCAGGGCATCGCCAACCTCGGTAGCGCAGTCATCGGCGGCATCCCCGCCACCGCTGCGCTTGCCCGCACGGCCGTCAACGTGCGCTCCGGCGCCAGGACGCGCCTCGCTGCGATCATCCACGGGCTGATCCTTGCTGCCGTCATGATCGCGCTCGCCCCGCTCGCCTCACGAATCCCGCTGGTCGCCCTGGCCGCCATCCTGATGGTGGTCGCCGCCCGGATGGTCGAGGTCGCCGAGATCCGCGAGATCCTGCGCGCTACCAAATCCGATGCCGCCACCATGCTGCTCACGCTCGCAGTCACGATCGCGTTCGACCTGATCCTCGCCATCGAGGTCGGCCTGGTGGTCGCTGGCGCGCTGTTCGTGACCCGGATGTCGCGTCTGCTGCAGGTCGACCCCACCAGCCTCAGCGGCGAGCAGACCCCCCTCCACGGGGACCGTCCGGGCGGAGACGCCGAACGTGAGATCAGGCAGGAAGACCTGATCGTCTACCGGATCGAGGGGCCGATCTTCTTCGGCGCCGCCGACCGGTTCTTCGAAGAACTCCTGCGTGTCGACCGCCACATCCGCATCGTCATCCTGCGCCTCCGCCGCGTACCCGTCATGGACGTCACCGGCGCCGCCGCGCTTCGAACCCTGGTCGAGCGGCTCACCCGGCGCGGCATCGTGGTGATGATGTCTGGCGTGCAGGACCAGCCTCGCAGCGTGCTCGAGCGCACCGGGATCCTCGCCGCGGTCACCCGTGACAGCGACCACCTGTTCGACGACACCCAGCAAGCCATCGCCCACGCCCGCTCACATCTGGCCAACCAAGACCACACCCACCCGAGCCGTCCAGACGACCGGAACGCTCCCGCCGGCAGCGCCAGCCAGCCCCGTACGTGATGCCGTCCGCCACGCGAGCGCATCCTGCTCGCCCAGTACTCCACCCCAGAAGCCCAGATGCCCGAACCGATCGCCTTCGAGTCCGGCCGCCTGAGGGTCCCGGACAACCTCATCAACGTCTAGATCGAGGATGACGGCATCGGTCCGGAGGTGCGGGCGGCGACCCAGCAGGTCGTCGACGCAGCGGTCCGCGCGAGCATTAACGGCGAGCGAGCGACCTCGTGGACCGAGACGCTCGCCGGTCAACGCGCCTATGACGAGACCGGGGCCTGGCTACCAGAGGAGACACTCGCCACTCTGGCAACGAATGTCAACGGACCTGGTCGCGACCAAAGGGCCGCTGACCACCCCGGTCGCGGGAGGGTTGCGGTCGCTGAACGTCCAACTGCGCCGTCACCTCGACCTGAGCAGCATCCCGCCGACGTCCACGACGGCACCGCCGCCGCGATCCGAGGCGACCGCCAGCAGGTCCTCGACGCCGCCTACACCGCCCATCCTGAACGGTTCACCCGACCACCCACCGCACCGCGGTTCCCCCGCCGCGCCTGGATCAACAAGCACGAGATCAGCAACGAAACCTGACCAGACCGACCGGCAACATCCACTTGACACGTTCCGGCCCAGTTGTCCGTCGCGGCCACGGCCGGTCCGACGATCTCGATGTGGTAGCCGTCGGGTTCGGCTTCCTGCGCTGTCGCCGCGACGGCCGACCCCAGGACGATGGCCGTGGCCGCGGCGAGTGTGGTCAGCCGCTGGTGCACGCCCGTTCCGTTCGTTCCCCTGGACCCGGACGGCCGCAGAGTCGAACTCTGCCGGATCGGTCGACGCCGCGGCACCGGCGGTCGCCGGCGGCCAATCACCGTCCTCGATGTGTTGAGGACAGCGTGCGCAGAGCCTCGAGGACGTCGTTCGCTGGAGTCGCCCGCCCCCGCGCAGGGTCCTCGACTAGGACGTCCGGCCCCGACCCGGTTCACTGTCACGCACGCGGGTCGTGCCAGCGGCCCGTCCGGTTGGAACCGGTTCGCCGGAACGACACGGAGATCTGCATGCGACGCACCATGATGAAGTCCAAGCTGCACCGCGCGACGGTGACCCAGGCCGATCTGCACTACGTCGGATCGCTGACGCTCGACGAAGAATTGATGGAGGCCGCGGACCTCCTGCCCAACGAGAAGGTCCAGGTCGTGGCACTCGAGAGTGGTGCCCGCCTGGAGACCTACCTCATCCCCGGAGAACCGGGGAGCGGCGTGGTGTGCGCGAATGGCGCGGCTGCACGTCTGGTCCAGCCCGGTGACACGGTCATCATCATCAGCTACGCCGAGATGGAGGACGCCGAGGCACGGCGGTGGGAACCGCGCGTCGTGCTCGTGGACGCGGACAACCGGGTCGAACGCACGCTGGTCGAAGCGCACGGCGACGTGGCCTGAAACTTGCCGTAGGAGCCGCTCCGGCCGTGGCGTGCAGCGCGCACCACTAGTCCCTCCGTAAGCGTGTCGGTTGGGTCTGGTGGGGCCAGTTCCTCCGAATACAAGCGAAAAGGCCTTATCTCCCGGGAATCAGTGTCGAAGCTGGATCCCGCAAGAAAGGCCATTTCTGGTGATGAAGATAGCGCACACCCAGTCCCGACGGAACAGCGCGCGACGACGACGCAAGGTCGCGGCCCGGCACGCCCAGGCGGGCCACTGGTCCG
>JBDNIX010000148.1:0-3768 GCA_041688045.1 Nitriliruptoraceae bacterium | reverse complement strand
TACCACGGTTGAGCCCGGCCCGCGTGCCGGGCTCAACCCTTGGCTGGGGGAGTGGACGCGGATGTACCTCGTTGGACTGACCGGCGGCATCGGCAGTGGCAAGTCGACGGTCGCGACCCGATTGGCCACCCATGGCGTCGAGGTGGTCGATGCCGACCTCATTGCCCGCGAGGTGGTCGAGCCCGGCGGCCCGGCGTTGCCAGCACTGGTCGAGCGCTTCGGTGATCAGATCCTGCGCCCCGATGGTCACCTCGACCGCGGGGCGCTGGCCGCTGTCGCGTTCGCCGACGAGGAGTCGCGGGCGGACCTGGATCGGCTCACGCACCCGCACGTCGCCGGGCGCATCGCTTCCCGGATCGCGGAGTTGGGTGCGCGGCACGCTGCCGAGGCTGACGACATCGTCGTGGTGGACCATCCGCTGCTCATCGAAACCCACCAGACGGGACGTTTCGACGCCGTGGTCGTCGTGCTCGCGCCCGAGGAACTGCGGGCGGAGCGACTGCGCACGCATCGGGGACTGGACCCGAGCGACATTCAGGCCCGTCTACGAGCACAAACCGACGACGCCACCCGGCGACGGCTCGCCACACATGTCATCCACAACACCGGGTCCCTCGAGGAGTTGGCCACAGCCACGGACGCGGTCCTGGACGATCTGCGGCGAGCGGCGAGGAACGCGTCGTAGCAGGCTGAGCAGGCACGCCCGTCGGACGCCGCGGTGTCCCGGGGCGCGGGTACCTTTTCGTCCATGGCCGACCGATCCCAGCTCCACCGAAACGTCCGCGACGACACGCCGTTGCGCGTCGTGAGCGACTACGAACCCGCGGGCGATCAACCGACGGCGATCGAAACGATCGTTGAGGCGTTCGAGGCCGGCGAGCGCGCCGTGACGCTGCTCGGTGCGACCGGGACGGGCAAGACCTTCACTGCGGCCAAGGTCCTGGAGCGCATCCAGCGCCCGTGCCTGGTCATGGCTCCCAACAAGACGCTGGCCGCGCAGCTGGCCAACGAGTTTCGGGAATTTCTCCCGGACAACGCCGTCGAATACTTCGTTTCCTACTACGACTACTACCAGCCGGAGGCCTATATCGCCTCCAGCGACACCTACATCGAAAAAGACTCGTCCATCAACGACGAGATCGACCGACTTCGTCACCGCGCGACGATGGGGCTGCTGTCACGGCGTGACGTCGTGGTCGTCGCCTCCGTCTCCTGCATCTACGGGTTGGGCTCACCGTACGAGTACGAGGATCACGTGCTGGCCCTGCGGGAGGGCGTCGAGGCCGGGCTCGACGAATCGATGCGCAAACTGGTCGACCTGCAGTACTCGCGTAACGATCTGACGCTGGTCCGCGGGACCTTCCGGGTCCGGGGCGACACGCTGGAGGTCTTCCCGGCCGACGACGAAAAGGCCGTTCGAGTCGAGTTCTTCGGCGACGAGGTGGAGCGGATCGTTCGTGTGGACACCGTCACCGGCGAGGTGTCCCGGCCGATCCAGCAGGTCGCGATCTTCCCGGCATCGCACTACGTGTCGTCCCGGGAAGCGCTGGAACGTGCCGTCGACAGCATCGAGGAAGAACTCGGCGAACGCCTCGAGCAGTTCGAGCGGGAGGGCAAGCTGCTGGAGGCGCAGCGGCTCAAGATGCGGACCAACTACGACCTCGAGATGATCCGCGAGGTCGGATTCTGCAACGGCATCGAGAACTACTCCCGTCACTTCGACGGACGTTCCGCCGGCGAGGCGCCCTACACGTTGTTGGACTACTTCCCGGACGATTTCGTGGTCTTCATGGACGAGTCCCACGTCAGCGTGCCGCAGGTGGGCGGCATGTACGAAGGCGACCGGTCCCGCAAAGACAACCTCATCGAGCACGGCTTCCGGCTGCCGTCCGCCCGGGACAACCGCCCCTTGATGTTCGACGAGTTCCTGGAGCGGGTCGGCCAACGGTTGTTCATCTCCGCGACGCCCGGAGCCTACGAACGCCGCGAATCCGACACCATCGCCGAACAGATCATCCGCCCGACGGGATTGGTCGATCCGGAACTCTTGGTGCAACAGACCGCGGGCCAGATCGACGACCTCATGGAGCGCATCCGGGCGGCCACGGAACGCACCCAGCGGGTGCTCGTCACCACGCTGACGAAGAAGATGTCCGAGGACCTGACCGACTACCTGCTCGAGAACGGAGTGCGGGTCCGCTACCTGCACTCCGATATCGACACCGTTGAACGGGTGGCGATCCTGCGGTCCCTGCGGCTGGGGGAGTTCGACGTCCTGGTCGGTATCAACCTGCTACGGGAGGGTCTCGACCTGCCGGAGGTTGCCCTCGTCGCCATCCTGGATGCGGATAAGCAGGGGTTCCTGCGGTCGGGGACCTCGCTGATCCAGACGATCGGACGTGCGGCCCGCAACGTCGACGGCAAGGTGGTGATGTATGCCGACCACGTCACCGACGCGATGCAGCAGGCGATCGACGAGACCAACCGACGCCGGGAGAAGCAGGTCGCACACAACGTCGAACATGGCATTGACCCGCAGACGGTACGCAAGCGCGTCGGCGACATCATCGCGGCCGTCCGTGCCGAGGAGTTCGGTGAGGACTACCGTCCCGACGAGGCGACGACATCGGTTGGTGGCACCCCCGTCGACGTCAGCGAACTTCCGCAGGAAGACCTCACCGCACTCATCCAACGCCTGGAGCAGGAGATGCACGAGGCGGCTGGCGAGCTGCGGTTCGAATATGCCGGTCGACTGCGGGACGAGATCTCCGACCTGAAACGGGAGCTCGCCTCGATGCAGGCCGCCAACGTCTGAGCGGACCCGGCCCAGCGGCCAGGAGTGAAGTGAAACGACCCGTGGATGGTCGATCCGCTGCAACGGACGTGCCCAAACCGGTCACGCCCGTCACGGGTCGACCGCTCGGAGGGCGCCAAGGTCGTCCTCCCGGAGGATGGAAGCGGTGCTGCACGGGCGTAGCGTGACAACGAATGCGGCACTCAGGAGCTGAGGGGAGCGACGACGTGGTCGAGCTACTGACCTGCGTGGGGTTGGAACGGTCCTTCGGGGACCTGAAGGCGGTGCAGAGCGTGAGCTTCGCCGTGGCCGTCGGCGAGACCTACGGGTTGCTCGGTCCGAACGGGGCCGGAAAGACCACCTCGATCTCCATGATCGCCGGGCTCCTGGAACCGGATGCCGGAGAGGTCACCATCGCCGGTCAGCGCATGGGGACCAAGGCAACCGCCGCCAAGGCGCATGTCGGTCTGGTTCCGCAGGAGTTGGCGATCTATCCCGATCTGAGCGGACGCGAGAACCTCGATTTCTTCGCACGGCTGTACGGACTGGCGCCCGACCGTCGAGCGCGGCGGATCGACGAGGTGCTTGATGTGATCGGTCTGGCGGATCGGGCAGCCGACCGAGCGGGGACCTACTCCGGCGGGATGAAGCGACGGCTCAACATCGGCATCGGGATGCTGCACGAACCAAAGCTGTTGATCCTCGACGAACCCACGGTCGGGGTCGATCCCCAGTCGCGCAACGCCATCCTCGAATCGGTCGAGAACCTGGCGACGGAGGGCATGGCGGTGCTCTACACGACGCACTACATGGAGGAGGCCGAGCGGCTGTGCGACCGCATCGGCATCATCGATCAGGGCGCGTTGGTCGCGGAAGGCACTCGGCGGGAGCTGATCGCCACGATCGGCGAGCAGGACGTCGTCCGCTTGAAGGTCGTCGGCGACGTCGTTCAGGGCGTCCGGCGACAGCTGACC
>JBDNIX010000147.1:0-8453 GCA_041688045.1 Nitriliruptoraceae bacterium | reverse complement strand
GCGGGCGCGAGATGGTCGGAACGAGAAAACGCAAGAAACCGGCCGCTAGGGCCGGTTTCTCGGGGTGCGCCGCCTAGGACTTGAACCTAGAACCTGCCGGTTAAAAGGATCCAGCGCGTCCACCGCACGCCACGTTTGTCCAGGAAACCTGCTCTGACCAGGGGAAAGGTGAGCCGCGCGTCTGTCGGCGTCTGCCCCCATCCGCCTTCGTCGCGGGAGTTAGGACACAGATAGTCCTCAGTTGGCTGACCTGGCTGAACAGGTTCGGGTGACGGTGTGCTCGGCCTGGAGATCCGCCGCCCACTACGCTCACGCGATTGGCAAGGAGGATGCCGGCGTGCCTGGGGAGGACTGGCAGGTTGAGTTCTTCAAGGATCCGCGTACCGGGCAGGTGCCAGGTCGCGAGTTCTTGGAACGGATCCCGGACGAACCCGCAGCAGAGTTGTTGGCCACGCTGAAGGCAGTGGAGGGGACGCGTCCACCTTTCGCCTTCCGATGCGGGGCGCGGTGGAAGGCGATGCACGACGAGATGAGCGGCTGGTTCGAAGCCCGAGACAAGCACGAGAAGCTGCTCTACCGCTTGTTCGTCCGGCTGGATCGAGATCCGCCCGGCCTGCCACACCACGCCATCGTGGTCATCCATGGTGACGCCAAGAAGAACGAGACGGCGTTCGCCGTGGACTTCTACGCCGATCGGCGTGAGCAGTGGGAGGTCTACGCCCGAACGGACCCGCGCTCGGTTGAGTGATTCAGGCGTCGACCGGCTCGCGGCGGTTCGCCGCTTCGACGACCACCATCTCGAGCCCGAGGGCGTGGAGCACGTGCAACGCAGTGTCAAGAGTCGGGTTGGCACCGTCGAGGAACAGCTTTCGTACCGCTGACGGATTGCGGTCGATTCGCCGGGCCAGCTCGGCTTTCGACAGGCCGCGTTGCTCGAGGATGGCGGCAATGGCTGACATGAACTCGTTCGTTGCCTCGATCTCGTGCCACGCCCGGTCGAAAGCGTCAGCGAATCGTGGGCTCTCGGCCTTGCGGGCGGCGATCATCTGGTCGAGCTTCGACACTGCGGTTTCCTCGCGCGACGCCGGACGGCGGGCGTTGCTTTCAGGCAACGATACCGGTCTCCGGCGCCGGCGCAAGCCTCGTGCTGACTCGCGTCGCCGCGGATGGCCGTTGAGGGTGGCATGTAACGGTTCGGTCGCAGCGGTGCGCGAGCCTCGACGGGCGCCGTGCTGTGCTGGTTGTCAGTCGTAGCCGAAACCTTGGCATCTTGTCCGGGATGCACCGGTGACGGGCGACGTATCGGTCGGCGCCCGTGATCACGCAGCCGAGCACGAGGTGATGCGTGGACAGCTCGATGGCCAGGCTCGAGGACTGGAGGAACTGCGTCACGAGATCGCTCAGCTTCGGGCGCAGCTCAGCGTCGTTGGCTACGGATCGGTTTCCGAACCGCAGCGTCGAAAAGTCGCCGTCCCACCTGTGGGCACCTCGGCTTGGGCGTTGCAGCCGGCTACAGAGGGCCGAGCGGAGTACGCCGATCAGCACTCATCGAGTGAGGCGAAGCTTGCGCTCTACCGACAGTAGGCAGCGCAAGATCTCGGCTACCTGCCTGCGTGATCGAAAGATGCCCCGGAAACGCCGCCAGGGACTTGAACCCCGAACCTGCCGGTTAAGGGTGCGATCGAGGGCGTCCACCGCACACCGCCGATGTTCATCGAAACCCGCTCTGACCTGCATGAACGCGGTTCGTGGTCCGTCGCGGTCCACGGGCGTGCAGCGCCGCTCCGCTCCGGAAGTTAGGCAGCAGTAAGGCAGCGGGCGATGAGGTGCCTCGCAGATCTCGTCTGGGGTCTGGCCCGCAGCTCCCAGGCCACAGGGGGCGGCCGGCTTGCGCCAAGGAGGTCTTGGCGGGTGCGGGTGCGGGTGCTGGCTTGTACGTGTATTCCCGGTGCACCTGCCGCTCCCGTCCCGATGTCGAGGAATAGCGACATCTGTTATCCGCGGTATCCTCCGGGCGAGAGGACGGTGCGAGGAGGTGCCATGAATGTGTCTTTGACCCCGGAGCTCGAGGAGCTGATCCAGCGTCGCGTTCGCAGCGGCCGATACACCTCGGCCAGCGAGGTGGTCCGTGAAGCGCTGCGGCTGCTTGATGACCGCGACGAACTCCGGACGCTTCGGATGGACGAGCTGCGTGCGAGGGTCGCGGCCGGACTGGACTCGCTGGATCGGGGGACAGGCCTCGATGGTGACCTGGTCATCGACGAGATCCTCGGCCACGGATCCTCGACGAACGCCGATTGAGCGTGTCGTCGTTCGTCCTGTCGCCGGAAGCGGCGTCCGACCTGCGCGAGATCCACGCCTACATCGCCGGGGACGTTCCTGGCGCGGCGCGCCGAGTCCTTGAGGACCTGCGCGCTGCCATGCGCCGGCTGGCAGAGCTTCCCGGCCTGGGTCACCTTCGCGAGGACCTCGCCAACGAAGCGCTGCGCGTGTCGACGGTGCATTTCTACCTGGTGATCTACCGGCCGGACGTCCAGCCGTTGCAGATCGTTCGCGTGCTCAGCGGTCACCGCGACATCGCCGCGCTCTTCGAGTAGCCACGCGGCGTCGACCTCCAACTCCAGGTCATCGTTTCGAACGACGCCATTGGCCACTCGGCGCCGGTCAGCGCAGCGGGCACCGATGCAACAGCTCACGTCACGTGGGCCGCACCGAGCGGGCAGTGGGTGGGCCCGCGACCGTTGCTGGAACCTGTCTCACGAGAGGAGCTTCAGAGAGGGTGCACGCCAGACCGTCGTCCTTGCGGCCGACTTCTGGCGCCGCTGGGCATGATCAAGACTGTCACCCGCAGCGAACGGCCCGATGAGCTGGTGGGCGGCTACGGGCTCATCGTCGTCGACGAGTGCCACCATGTCCCAGCACCCACCGTCGAGCGTGCACTCCGACAGATCGATGCCCGCCGCTGGCTGGGGCTCACCGCCACACCACAGCGCTCGGACGGTCTCAAACAGCTCATGCTCATGCAGTGCGGACCGATCCGCCACCGGCTCCGCCAGCGGACGGACAACCTGGCCCGCAGCATGCACGTGCGCCGCACCGGCCTGGTGATCGATGACGCGATCGACGGGCTCACCCGCGGCGAGGTGCTTGCGCTCTGCAACGCCGCGCTAGTCGAAGATCAGGCGCGGGTCGAACAGCTCTGTCGCGACGTCGCGAGCGCGATGACAGCTGGCCGCAACGTTCTCGTTCGAAGCGGCCGAACCGAGCACGTTGAGGCTCTTGCCAACGGGCTTCGTGGCCACGGGCTGACACCGCTGGTCCTCCACGGCGGACTGAAGCCGAAGGAGCGGCGGGACGTGAACGGCCGTCTCGCCGAGGACGGCCAGGTGCTGCTGATCGCCACCGACCGCTACATCGGCGAAGGCTTCGACTGCCCGCGGCTCGACACGCTGTTCCTCACGTTCCGGATCTCGGCGCCACAGCGGATCACGCAGTACGTCGGGCGCGTCCTCCTCGAGCATCCAGGCAAGGACACCGTCGAGGGCCACGACTCGATGACCTCGAGCCGCGTCTCCAGCAAGGTGCGCTGCCCGGGTGCGGTGCCGCCCTCGACCCGCTCGCCGCTCCGCGCGTCGTAGACCCCGCCGTCCGGGACTTCCTCGACGCAGTCTCTGACCAGGGCGGTGGAGTCGTGGTCCGTCACCTACGCGACGATCGGGTTCTCGGTCCCGCGGCCGCGACGAACCTGCCCGTCGTCGCGAAACTGCGTCAGCTGGGCTTGCAGGCGCTCGAGGTGGGCGCCGGCGGCGGTGTCCGTCAATCCGGGATGCTCCGGGTCGGGGGGATCGGCCGCGCTCCAGACAGCATCCCAGAACGCGAGGTAACGGTCGCGAACCTCGGCCGCGATCTCGGAGGGTGCGCAGAGGTCTCCCTGAGCGAACTGCGTGACCAGCCAGGTGCCGTCGTCGCGCTCGAGATGGGCGGTCGCTTCGAAGGGGGCGCCGCCGCGGTCGGCCACCTGCTCGTCGGTGGCGGCGTCGTACTCGACGATCTCGGCCCGGTAGCAGTCCTCGACGGTTGCCGTGTCGCCGTTCACCTCGACCGCCTCGAAAGACGGAACGAAGTCGCCGCGTGCGACGCGATCGGCCTCGGTGAGACTCACGACCATCGCCTGCGCGCTCACGAGCCCGCGGCTGTCGGCGTGTTCGGAGAGTTCCGTGAGGTCGGGATCGCTGGCTTCCATCGCCGCCGTGAGTACGCCGAGGAATGCCGCGTAGGTCGCAGCGACCGCGTCCTCGTCGGACGCTTCGGCGGCGTCGGGCTCATCGACCGGGTCCGCCGGGTTGCCGTCGTCGGTCGCCGAGGGAGCGACCTCGGGCGGATCCTCGGCGGGGTTGGCATCACCTGTCGAGTTGCAGGCGGCGAGGGCAAGGCTTCCGGCCAAGATGGCTGCTGCCAGCCGGGAGCTTCGCAGTGCAAGGCGTCGACAGCCCATGGCTGCCTCCGTTCGCACCAGACGTGGTCGCTCCGTCACGCCGAGTCCGACGATACGGATGTCAGGGCCGCGCGACCAGCCCTTCCTGACCATCTGTGGAAATCCCGCAGGTAGTCCTACGCCGATGATCGGGCAGGCTCCCGGTCGGTGTGGGCGGCGACGAACTCCTCGAGCGCAGCGACCGCGATGCGCCGGGTGCGTCCGATCCTGACCGACGGGAGCTCGCCGTCGGCGAGGAGCTCGTAGACCTTCGATCGCGAGATGCCCAGCTCACGGGCGGCTTCGATCACGGTGAGCAGCTTGACGACCGTGCTGGTTGCCATGGGGATGTCCATCCTCGTGTGCACGACGCCACGCTGGGCGACGTCGCATGGTGGATGTCCGACAGCGTCCGCAGCCGACTCACGAACGGCTCACGCGATCCGCGGTCTGGACCCCGCCACCGTCCTCGTGAGGCCGGATGGAGGTGCCGTAGGCTCGCCGCGGCAGCGGTTTGGAGGGCTGATGGAACGGGACGAAGACGACGACGGCCAGCCGCAGGACCCGGCGGTCTTGGCGGCGTTGGACCGCCTGCGCACCCGTGACCCTGACGCTGCCGAAGCCGCGGCGGCCGCGTGGGGATGGGTCGCGCCGGACGGAGAGGCCGTGCAGGTCCATCAGCGGTCTGTGCAGGACTTCGTGTGGTACCGGCTGCCGGTGAAGTGGTGGACCGACGAGGCCGAACACCTCGAGGTCGCCGCGGGGCTGGCCGGGCTGTTCGACGAGCTCGACCTGGGCCGCTACGCCGAGCTGTGCCGGTCGAACACGACCCGCGAGGCCATCGCGTCGTGGCATCGTGGCGAGAAGGCCGGGTTCGACGCCTACCGCAAGGCGGTCGACGCGTCGGGCATCGATGCGCCCGACACCGATGCGCTGGTGTGGGGCGAGGTGATGAGCGTCGAGGAGTCCGACGCCCGCGACCACGTTTCGGTCGCGCTCGAGCGGGCCATCGCCGACGGGGCGCTGGTGCCAGACGGCCGGGGGTGGCGGGCGCAGCAACGGGAGCTGACCGTCGAGGCGTTGGCCGAGCAGGTGCCGGGGCATCCGGGCGGGCAGGACTGGGGGCAGCTGGTCACCACCGCCAGGATGATGCGGTGGATCGAGCAGCGCAGCTCACCCCGTCGACGGGAGCTGATCGGACGGCACGAGGCCCGCATGCTGCGTCCGATTGACCCGCCCGACGACGTCGACCGGGTGGTGGCGCCGTTGCGGTGGCTGCTCGACCAGGCTGCCGATGGCGGGGTGGGGCTCACGGAGCAGCACAACCTGTCCCGTCCGGTGGTGCAGGCGATGTGCGAGGCGTTCGGGTGGTGGGACGCCCGGCGGGGTGCCGCACCGACAAGGGAGGACGACGTCCTCGAGGTTGGGGTCGTGCACGAGCTCGCTCGCGGCCGACGCTGGGTGCGCAGGCAGGGCCGCACCCTGAAGGCGACCAAGACCGGCACAGCGCTTGCGGGCGACGATGAGGTGGCGTGGCGGGGGCTGGCCGCGGCGATCGCCGCCCCGGGCGGGTTCGAGGGGTTCGCTCGCGAGTGCACGTTGCTGGTGTTGCTCGAGTGCGGGCAGCTGGGGCGCCGGGAGCTGCTGGTCGGGTTGGCTGGGCTGGCCGCCGAGGCCGGCTGGCGCGACCGCACCAGCGGGCGTGGCTCGACGCCGGAGGAGCTCGGCTACTACGTGTTCCCGCTGCTGACCGTGTTGGAGACCTTCGGGCTCCACGTCGAGCACGACGTCCCGCGGGAGGGCCGGTTCGATCGGCTCACCGCCGCCGGTCGTGCCACGGCGCTCGAGGTGTTGCGGCTGCGGGCGACCGGCCCGCAGCACCGGCTGCTCGACTGAACGGACACGCGCGATGGCGACACGACGGCCGGCGATCTACGGCCCCGAACCGTGGGCCGAGCGCCACGGGCAGGTCTGGTCGCACTGGGACCGCTGGTACGCGCTCGTCGCGGTGGCCGATCACGACGGCGACCTCGCCGGGTTGGAGCAGGCGCTCGACGATCATCCGGCCGGCCACCTCGGCGAGGACGCCCAGGCAAAGCTTGCCCACCTCGACGACCTCACCGCCCGACTCGCAGACGCCGGGATCGATCCGGCCGGGCTGCTCGGCAGCGACGAGCTCGACCGAACGGTGCTGACCAAGGCTCGCCGCAAGGTCGTGACCCAGGCACTGGCCGGGCGGGACCTGACCGAACCGATGCGTCACCCGCCGCGGCGGCAGCTGCGGGACCGGGCGCTGGGACGTAGCTGGTCCGCCTTCCCGGCCGGCCCCGCCGAGCCCTACACCGTGCTGGCTGACCTCGTGGAGGACCGGACCGACATCTGGGCGCGGCAGACCTTCGACCTCGTCCGAGACCTCGAGACGGTCGTCGCCGGCCTCGTCGCGGAGGCTGGTGACGATCCCGCACGGTTGCTGGCGGTGCGACGGGCCGCGCTGACCGCGGTCGCCGAGGCCGCCGAACGGGCGGACGACTCCTACGGCGAGATCGGCCAGCTGGGTCTGGAGACCTGGCAGGCCTACGTCGCCACCCCGTGGCGCGGTCTCGTCGACCCCGCCGCCTACTGGCGTGATGTGTGCGAACTGGTCGCGTTCGACGACTACGCGCACCTCCACCGCAACGAGACCCTGCCCTACCGCAAGGCTCGCGTCAGCGAGACCGACCTGCTCCTCGACATCCTCGACGAGCTCGCCGACGAGTACATCGCCGTCCGGCTGCGGTGGCACGCCGATGAGGTCCGTCAAGCTGTCCTGTACGTGCTGGTCGCCACCCGCAGCTACGACCGGTTCGTCGAGGCCGCCAGCCGGCTCGGCCACGGCCACTGGCAACCGGTGGCGCTGCTCGCCGAGACCGCACTCGCTGCCGGGCGCCGCGACATCGCCGCCGCGGTAATCGACGCCGCCGACCAGCCCGGCCCCATCGGCGACCACCTCCGCAAGCTCCGCCACGAGCTCCTCGGCGACGCCGGCCCACCGGTGCGTCACCTGCGGGCTCTGGCGTCGGACGACCCGTAGCCTCCCGCCGGCCGACAGGGCCCGCGGTGTCGTCAGATCACCTCGATCGAGAACCCGAGCCGCTGGCCGACCTCGCCGACGATCGGGAGCAGCTGCGGGTGGTGGAGCGGGCGGCACAGTTCGATCCGCCCGCCCAGGTGCGGGGTGCTCGTCTCGTTGAGGGCGGCCGCGACCGCGCGGCCCCCGGTGGCCGGCGTGTAGAGCAGCCCGTGCAGCTGTGGGTACTGCTGGCGGATGGCACGGGCCCAGGGTTGGGTGCGCTCGTGCGGGGCAGTCGACAGGTGGACACCGGTCCGGGTGCGCTGGGTCCACGGTCCGCGGAGGTCCAGCAGGCGGAGGTCGTCTGCGGTGCGCCAGACGGTGAGGGTCAGCCCGTCGGTGACCGCGAGGACGTGACCGTCCTGGACGGCCTCGCTCAGCACGACGTCGAGCACCGTGCCGCTACCAGCAGGCGCAGCCGGGGCGGTTGGGTCGTCCAGGGCGACGTACAGCACGCCGTGCTGTGGCTCGTGGTCGGCGGGGGGTCCGGGCACGGTGATTGACAAAGTCAGCGGCGTTGGAGGCGTGCGGGAACTTGGTTCTGGATGGCGCGGGTAGGGCAGCAGTTGCTGTCTGCAGCTTGGGGCCGGCAGAGGGCCAGCCGCCCGTGGTAGCCGGCGCCTACATCGTCTTGGTGCGCTCTTCGGAGGGGCTGCGGGCATGCTGAGTAGAGCTTCTTGCTCGAGTGCTGCGGTGGGACGTGACGCTGCGGTGTGTCTGACGTTCAGGCAGGCATCGCGCCGAGGAGTTGTGCGGAGCGTTCGGGGCGTCGTGCGATCCACCGCATCGTCGCTGCGATGCTGTTCTGTCCCGCGAGGCGGATCAGGCTGATCGATAGGTTGCGTAGCGTCGCGAGCGTCCGGGCGGGCG